>CALBWZ010000390.1 GCA_937893415.1 uncultured Comamonadaceae bacterium
GCAAGACCAAGCCATTGATGCATTTATAGAAGCCGTTCAACACGACCCGGAAACCAGCGAACTGCACTTCGCGTTGGGCAACCTGTTTCGCAAACGTGGTGATTACGACCGCGCCGTGCGTGTGCATGAGCATTTGTTGGCACGCAGTGACCTCAGTCAAGCCGACCGTCAACGCGCGCAACATGGTTTGGCCATGGACTTTTTAAAGGCTGGCTTACTAGATAGGGCCGAGAGTGCATTGCGTAAACTTGACGGCACACCTTACGCAACAGAGGCTCAATTGGCGCTGTTGACTATATTTGAACGCAGCCGCGATTGGGTGCAAGCCATTGACACCGCCAACAAGCTAGAAGGCGGCAACCGCGGCAGCTTTAAAAGCCGCATCTCTCACTACCACTGTGAGCTAGCAGCGCAGGCTCTGCACACAAGCCAACCCGATCAAGCGAAACAGCAATTAGAGATTGCCATGGCCCTGTCGCCTCAGGCAGCTAGGCCCAGTATCGCGCTTGCCAACGTGTATGCAGCTGCTGGTGAGGACAACAAAGCGCTGACCTTGTTGCTTAACTTAGCCAACGCAACACCTCACATAATTCCGTTGCTGTGCACCCAGCTTGTGCAGTTGGCCAACAAGTGCCAGGCACAGGACAGGGTCTTGGCATTGCTGCAGTTTGCAGACAATGTGG
Organism: uncultured Comamonadaceae bacterium; assembly: GCA_937893415.1. Classification (GTDB taxonomy): domain Bacteria; phylum Pseudomonadota; class Gammaproteobacteria; order Burkholderiales; family Burkholderiaceae_C; genus RS62. The sequence goes on from CALBWZ010000390.1 coordinate 684, forward strand.
CGCCGAGCATAGACGTGACACAGGCCATGTCCGTTTTGCAACCTCAAGCGACAACAGCCCTCTTTGAGTCTCACTTGAACAGACTGCCCTCATTGGCCGCAGTGGCCTATGTGTTAGCAGACGACAACAGGGCCCCTACAGAGACGACTGACGGACTAACCAAAGCCATGACCACGGCGATTACAAAGGCAGCTGGGCCACTCACACGTTACCGCTGCGCAGCTTGCGGTTTTGAGGCCAAAACGTATTTTTGGCAATGCCCTGGTTGCCAAGGCTGGGAGACTTTTCCAGCTAGGCGGGTGGAAGAGTTGTAAACACGTCTTTCAAACTTCACAGTAAAACCCACCGGCCGTTTTTTAAAAAATAAATGTCGGTCAGGCTTGGTACAGCTTATGGCAACAAGCCCATGGCATGCATGTAATTGTTATCGGTCATGAGCTCATCCCACAACATCGCCTTGCCCAGTGGCAGCAACTTTAAGCGGCGCTGCTCACTGGTCTCATTGGCAAGCCATTGGTGTTTCAGCACAGCTTGGGTCAGGCCTGCCAGCAAGTCGTCAATGGGTTGCCCATTGTCGACTTCGCATTGGTTGCACAGCATCACCAGATCACACCCCGCGTTGAGCGCCGCCACAGCAGCGGTGGTGGCGTCGACTTGCCGCCCATCAATCTGACGCGCGCCTGCCATGCTCAAGTCATCACTGAAGACCGCACCTTGAAAGCCCAATTGACCACGCAGAATATCTTGCAGCCACCTGGCAGAAAAGCCAGCTGGACGGCTGTCCACTTTGGCGTAGACGACATGCGCTGGCATCACGCTGGTGAGCGTGGCATTAAGCCATGCATAGGGCATGGCGTCGTCACGCAAAATCGCTTTTAAACTGCGGTTGTCGACTGGTATGTCGCTGTGCGAGTCAGCCGCCACAAAGCCATGCCCAGGAAAGTGCTTGCCGCAGTTGGCCATTCCAGCTTGCAGCAAACCGTGCATGACGCTTTTAGCCAAGGCTGCAGTTACGTGGGCAGATGCACTGAAGGCTCTGTCACCAATGACTTGGCTATTGCCGTAGTCCAAATCCAGTATGGGGGTGAAGCTAAAGTCCACACCGCAGGCACGCAACTCAGCGCCTAAGACATAACCACAAGCACTGGCGGCGTTCATGGCCTTTAACGCAGCCCCCGCTGCGTCGCCATCGCGCCCAAGTTCATGCCACAACTCGCCCAAGGCACGCATGGCCGGTATATGGGTGAAGCCATCACGCTTGAATCGCTGCACACGACCACCCTCGTGGTCTACGCAAATTAACAAGTCCGCGCGGACTGCCTTGATCTGGGCGCACAGCTTGGTCAGCGCAGCGCGGTCAGACCAGTTGCGGCCAAAAAAAATAACACCGCCAACCAAGGGGTGCTTGAGGCGCGGAATGTCCACCGCTTGCAGCGTTGTACCAGCGACGTCAATGATGACAGGAGCGTGAGGTGTCATGAGAAATAAATTTTATATGGTTTCAACTACAACATGGCTGGTGGCATAGGCCGACTCATCACTCAAGCTGACATGTGCACGCCAGTTCTTGGCCGCAAACCACGCTGCCAACTCGCCGCTGAGCGCAATATAAGGTTGGCCACTGGCGCTGTTTAATATTTCACAATTGCGCCATGTCATGGGCATGCGCATGCCCAGGCCAATCGCTTTGCTGAAGGCTTCTTTGGCCGAAAAACGGGTGGCCACAAAGCGCATGCCACGGTCACTAAAGCGTGCAGTCCTTGCCTGCCACACCACTTGCTCTTGAGGCCCCAGTACTTTGCGCGCAAAGCGCTCGCCGTGGCGCCCCAAAGCACGCTCAATGCGAGAGACCTCGCAAATGTCAACGCCAACACCCACAATCATTGCGCTCGCCCTGACTTAGCCTGTTCAATAGATGCCAAGTAAGCTTTAACGGTGGTGTGGTAACCCATTTCAAGCGCATCACCGATGAGGGCGTGGCCAATAGAAACCTCAACCACTTGCGGTAGCTGTTGCAAAAAATGTGCAAGATTAACGAGGCTTAAGTCGTGACCAGCATTGACTTGCATGCCTGCCCGTAGGGCCGCCTTGGCAGTTTGTGCAAATTGCTCAGTCACCATTGACTGCGTAGCGGTGCCATAGGCGCTGGCATAGGTCTCGGTATACAACTCCACACGCTGCGCACCCAATGCAGCAACTTCAGTCATAGCCTCAGGCGTTGGGTCCATGAACAAACTCACACGCACACCCCATGCATTTAACTGCTCCACGATTGGCTTTAACCGTGCCGCGTCTTGAGGAAACTGCCAGCCTTGGTCTGAGGTGAATTGATCACTGCTATCGGGTACCAAGGTACATTGAGCAGGGCGAATGGCCTCAACAAAACCCATTAAATTGTGAAATGGGTTGCCTTCAATGTTGTATTCAGCGTGTGGATAGGTTTGGAGTAATTGTGCCAATTCGTGGACATCGTTGGCACGAATATGACGCTCGTCAGGGCGCGGGTGAACCGTTATGCCGTTTGCTCCGGCTTGTAAGCACAAGGTGGCTGCGCGCACAACACTGGGCGTACCCAAGTGACGCGTATTTCGCAGCAAAGCAACTTTGTTCACGTTGACAGACAACGCAGTACGTGACGAATGCACAGTAGACACTGGTAATACCTAAAAAAAATAAACAACTTATTGTCGCCCGAAAAGCAGACCGACGATTACAACGCTATCACGCCCACGGGGACTGCAACAGGCCCCAAACTTTGACTGCCCATGGCATTCACATCCAGCCACATTTGGCGTGTTTTAAACACGCGAACACCACTGTGCGACTGGAGCAACAACCGCAACTGTCCGCGCAATTTTGCAGACAAACCAGTACAAGCCTGCATGACTTGTTGCCACTCGTAATGAGCAGAGCCATCGGTGCTAGGCGCTTGCGCTGCTTGGTACATCAACAACCACTGCGCGCCCGTTATGGCTTGGTTGTTTGTATCAACTGGGTCAACTGCTAACAAACCCATTTCCGGGTGCAAGGTGTACAAAGCATCGGGCAGCAGCGGCGATAAACTTGCGCCCTCAATAGACAAGTCGGGCAGCACGCCCAACTCGCGCAGCAACAATAACTCAAAACAACGCACCAACAAAGCCAAGTTAGAAGTCTGCGTGTCACGCGTGGCCAACGCTTGCGTAGCTTGTGCGTACAGGTCAAACAACCTAGGGTGTGCATCGTCGCGTGCCAACATGCGCAACAGCAACTCATTGAGGTACAGACCGGTCAACAACGCCTCACCAGTGGGCATGACATAGCCCCCCACCCAGCTGGCCGCACGCAAAGTACGCACTTCGCTGTCGCCTCGCCACGCAATGTTAAGGGCCTGCAATGGCAACAATATAGGACGAAACTGTGAGGCCGGTTTCTTGGCACCCTTGGCCACCACAGCAATACGGCCAAAGTCGCGCGTCCACACCTCCAGTATCAGGCTGGACTCGCTCCAGTCATAGCGGTGCAGCACAAAAGCACTTTGATCTTGTACACGTGTGATGGTCGCCATGGCGAACTAGACGTTAACAGCGTTACTCGTAACCAAACGAGCGCACGCGCGCAGCGTCATCAGCCCAGCCAGAACGCACCTTGACCCACAACTCCAAGAACACTTTGCCACCAGTCAGTTTTTCAATCTCTTGACGGGCTTCGGTACCAATGCGCTTGAGCTTTTCGCCCTTGTCACCAATGACCATACCCTTGTGACCGTCTCGCTCCACCACAATGGTTGCGGCAATACGGCGCAATTTGCCCTCTTCTTCGTATTTGTCAATGATGACGGTGGAGGTATAAGGCAGCTCATCGCCCATC
>CALBWZ010000391.1 GCA_937893415.1 uncultured Comamonadaceae bacterium
GCAGGCGCTCAACTCTGCAACATTGAAGTCGAATGTGGCGGGAACGGTTGAGGTGGTTTGGGTGCGCGAAGGACAAGTGGTTCAGGCAGGGCAAGCCTTGGCGCAACTAGATGCCAACGACGCACGCGCAAGAGCCACACAAGCCCAACAACAAACCAAAGCCGCCAAGGCACAACTGGCGCTGGCCGAGCGACAGCGCAACAACAACCAAACCTTGGTAGACAAGGGCTTTATTTCGTCAACGGCACTCGCCAGTTCAGACACCAACTTCGCAGCTGCCTTGGCCAATCTAGACGCAGCCATCGCAGCACAAGGCATTGCGCAACGCGCGCTTGGCGACACCACAGTGCGCGCGCCGTTTGCAGGCCAAGTGACACAACGCTACGTCAAAGTAGGCGAGCGCTTAGCCGTCAATGCACCAGTTATGGATGTGGTGGATGTGGCACAGCTAGAAATTGAGATTGCCTTGACCATTGCACAAGCCAGTCATGTACAACTCGGGCAAGTGGCTCACTTACATTTAGAAAGCAACACGCACGTTGTCAACGCTGAAGTCACGCGTATCAACGCCGCTGTTCAAGCCAGCACGAGGAGTGTGTTGGCCTACTTAAGCTTGCCTCCAAACAGCGCACGCGTTGGCGAGTTTGTAACAGGTCTGCTAACCACTGGCCAAGCCACAGGTGTGTTGGTGCCCAGAGACGCAATACTGAACGACCAGCCAGTTCCTTACGTGCAAGCCGTGAGCGATGGGTTGGTGAAGCACATCGATGTGGTCGTACTGGCTATGGGCCGAGTCAATGGACAAGACTATGCCGTTGTTACCAACGTACTGGCTGGCGACACGCTGTTAAGCGCCCGAGTCGGCATGATTGCGGCCCAAACCGCCGTGCGCATTGCACAGCCATAAACCTCTTACAACGTCAGACAGTTAACGAGCACACGCCATGTGGTTTACCCAAGTTTCACTGCGCAATCCCGTATTTGCCACCATGGTCATGTTGGCCATCGTCGTGCTGGGCATCTTCAGCTACCAGCGCTTGCAGGTCGACCAATTCCCCAATATTGATTTCCCAGTGGTGGTGGTCTATACGGCCTACCCTGGCGCATCGCCAGAAATTGTTGAAACCGATGTCAGCAAGAAAATTGAAGAAGCACTCAACACAGTCTCTGGCATAAATGCCATCACATCACGCAGCTACCAAGGCACCTCTGTTGTCATCGCCGAGTTTCAGTTGTCGGTTGAGAGCCGCAAAGCGGCTGAAGACGTGCGTGAAAAAATTGCACAGCTCAAGGCCTCGCTGCGCGACGACGTAGAAGAGCCACGGGTGTTGCGTTTTGACCCTGCAAGCCGTCCTATTTTCTCGCTGGCGATCATCAGTGATGCGGCCAACCCGCAAGCTTTAGACCAAGCTCAAACCACAGCGTGGGCTGACCAAGTGCTGCGCAAAAAGCTAGAAAATGTGCGCGGTGTTGGCGCCGTATCCTTGGTGGGCAGTACAGAACGTGCCATCAAAATTGAGCTCAATACCAACGCCATGCGTGCGCTGGGCGTAGGCACTGAGCAAGTGATAACCGCCATTCGCAGCGACAACCAAAACTTACCGGTTGGTGTGTTGTCCTCACAGTCGCGAGAGACTGTTGTTCAGATACAAGCGCGTATTGAGCGACCAGAGGACTTTGCCAACATCATTGTGGCCAAGCGCGGCAACACAACCATTCGCTTACACCAAGTGGCCAACATCACCGATGGCTTACAAGACGTTGAAAGCCTTGCCTTGTACAACGGTAAGCGCACGGTGCTGCTAGAAATACAAAAAGCGCAGGACGAAAACACCATTGAAATCACCGACAAGCTAAAAGCTCAGATTGAGGTACTGCGTGCAGACTTGCCACCGGGCTTGAGCCTAGAGGCCATTGGTGACAGCTCACGCCCGATCAGGGTGTCGGTCGACAACGTCCAACAGACACTGATAGAAGGCGCGTTTTTAACCATTGCAATTGTGTTTTTATTTCTGAACTCATGGCGCTCGACCGTTATCACTGGCCTGACGCTGCCCATCGCACTGATCGGCACCTTTTTATTCATGTATCTGTTTGGGTTCACCATCAACATGATCACGTTGATGGCGTTGTCGCTGTGCGTTGGCTTGCTGATTGATGACGCGATTGTGGTGCGCGAAAACATAGTGCGCCATGTCAAGATGGGCAAAGACCCCTACACCGCGGCCATGGATGGCACACAAGAAATAGGTCTGGCCGTGCTAGCCACCACGTTGTCCATCGTGGCCGTCTTTGCGCCTATTGGGTTTATGGGCGGCATTATTGGCAAATTTTTCCATCAATTTGGCATCACCATCGTCGCTGCCGTCCTCATCTCAATGTTTGTCAGCTTCACGCTAGACCCTATGCTGTCTAGCATTTGGCATGACCCAGCTATTGACGACCAAGGCAAACCATTTAAACCTAACACGCTGTACAACAAAACCATAGGACGCGTGACACACGCATTCGATGTATGGCAAGAAAAAATGGTTGAAGGCTATCAAGGCATATTGGCTTGGTCACTCAATCACA
>CALBWZ010000392.1 GCA_937893415.1 uncultured Comamonadaceae bacterium
GTAAGCGGGACCAAACGCTGGCGCTCAGCGCACGCGTGGGGCAAGCCATGCACCAGCTGTTGGAGTGGTTGCCAGTGACCGTAGAACGCAGCCAGCCAGAGTGGTCTGTTGTCCAACTGGAACAAGTGCGTGTCAATTGGAGCCTCAGTGCCAGCGAACGTGACACAGCCTATGCGAGTGCCTGTGCCATTGTTCAGGGGGAGGGCGCTTGGGCTTGGCAGTCCAGCCTCGTGGACTTTGCTGGCAGCGAGGTGGACATCATGGTGCAAGGCGCGTTGATGCGGCTAGACCGGTTGGTGCTGCGCCGAGACACAGGGGAGTGGTGGGTGCTTGATTTCAAGTCCAGCCTTGCACCGCAACACGATGCAAGCCTGCTCAAACAGCTGCATACCTATCGAACTGCAGTGTCATCCATTTACCCTGATCGGGTTGTGAGGGCTGCATTTCTCACCGCAGCTGGAGTCATGATTGAACCTCACAACAGCCAGTAACCAACACACATAAGACAAGCACAGATCAGCGGATAACCAAGCACTTTACACTTGTACTTTACACATGCACTACCGGATAGCAATCATGAACGCATCTACACACAACCATCCTGTTCTTCACATCACCGTTGTGTCTGATGTCGTGTGTCCTTGGTGCTTTATTGGCAAGCGCCATTTAGAAAAGGCCCTTGTGATGTTCGCTGAGCAATACCCGGATCACCAGGCGCCAGTGGTTGAGTGGTCTGCATTCCAGCTCAACCCCGATATGCCGTTAGAGGGAATGGACAGAGACACGTATGTGCGTAACAAGTTTGGCGATCAGGCGGATGACACCATGCAGCGCATGGCTGACGCAGGCCGCAACGCCGGTATTGATTTTGCTTTTGACAAGGTCACACGCCAACCCAATACATTGGGTTTGCATGCGCTCATACACGCCGCCACGAATCCCGGCCAACAAAACGCTGTCAAGCAAGCTTTGTTGGATGCTTATTTTTTAAATGGTCAAGACTTAACCGACGATGCGGTGGTTGCCAACGTGGTTCAACCAACGGGCTTAAGCCCTGAACTGGTAGCCCAATGCTTGGTCAAGGGTGCTGCGCCACAACTCGCCGCACAAGCCACTGATCAGCGGTGGCGCAACATGCAAGTGCAAGGTGTTCCCTTGTTTGTGTTTCAACACAAGTGGGCCGTATCTGGTGCGCAGCCTCCCGAAGCCCTGCTGAAGGCAATGGTGCAATCCGCGCTACAAACTCGCGAATAAATTCAACCCACGCGTGGTCAACCTAGATGGTTGCGTGACACTTTTGTCATTTACCGCTTAGATGACCAAAGTGTCATGGTTCCCTGCTTCAACAAACTGATACTGACTAC
>CALBWZ010000393.1 GCA_937893415.1 uncultured Comamonadaceae bacterium
GCCCAAGCCAGTCGCGCAGTTGCGACACGGCAATGAGCACCGCAATGCCATTGGTAAAGCCAATCACCACGCTGATGGGCACATAGCGCACCAAGCTGCCCAAGCGCAACCAACCCATTACAAACAGCAGCACACCTGCGCACGACGTGCTCACCAGGAACGCGCCCAAGCCGTGTTGCTCCACAATGCCGTACACAATCACGATGAACGCGCCAGCTGGCCCACCCACTTGAACCGACGAGCCGCCCAAGGCCGCAACCAACAAGCCGCCAATAATGGCTGTCCATAAGCCCGCTTCTGGGCTTAAGCCGCTGGCAATTGCAAATGCCATGGCCAGCGGGAGCGCCACCACGCCAACTATGATACCTGAGCCAATGTCTTTCAGTGCATGGGACTGCGTGTAAGTGGGCAGGTGTTGCAACAAACGCGGTCAAAACGCCCAGCGCGGTAGCCGCCAATGAGACCATGCGTATTGGTCATCTACAGAGGGCTGCTGGCCATATGCATGTGTGCTTGCAGGCTCACTTGCGCTGTTGGGTATGTTGTTGTCTGGGTGGTCGTTGAGGTTGCGGCCCTCGCCGTCGACATCGCCATCACCACGGGTAGAGGTGTCGGTCATTAACCAACATACTACGCCTGTTGACTTACGCAGCGCAGGTCACCGTCAGCTGGTACTGGGTTCAGTTGGCCGCCCTGTACGATGACCCTGGAGCCTATTTTTGCGAGGCCTGTGGTGGCCACCCTGGCTTGGCGCGACAAGTGCCGCTGGGTATGGCGAGTGTGTGTTGGTGTTGTTGCTATCGCTTGGATTGCTGGTACAAGCCCATAACGCGTTCGCTGTAAACGCCCAAGTCTTGGGTGCGTTGTTCGTTAGACGGGTGGGTGGACAACCATGCGGCACCTCCGCTGGCACCGGTGGCTGCACCCATTTTCCGCCACAAACTCAGGGCGGCGCGTGGGTCAAAGCCTGCGCGTGCGGCCAGTTCCACACCAATGCGGTCGGCCTCGGTTTCGTGTGCCCGGCTGTTAGGTAATCTCAATATCAGGTCTGCACCCACGCCGGCCAGGTTGGCCGTACCTGCGCCTAGGCCCAGCAAAGCTGCGCCAATGTTGAGTGTGAAGTCTGTGGCCATAGACTGCGAAATTTGCTCGCGGGAGTGTTCGCGCAGCGCGTGCGCCATCTCGTGGCCCAAGATAGCGGCCAATTCGTCATCTGTGAGCTTGAGCTGGTTGATGATGCCGCTATACACCGCAATTTTCCCGCCGTGCATGCACCATGCGTTGAGTTCTTTGGACTCAACCACGTTCACCTCCCACGTCCAAGTGCCTGCATCTGCCCGAAAAATAGAGGTTTGTGGAATGAGCTTGTTGGTGATGGCTCGTACGCGTTGCAGTTGCGCTTTGTTGGTATTGAGCGTGCCTTGTTTGCGTGCGTCGCTGAGAACGTCGCTGTAGGCTTGCTGCGCCATTGCGTTGACTTCAGGCTCGGAAATCAGCATCAGCTGGCGTCTGTCTGCACCCACCAGCCCACCACCTGTCGTGGATGAGCAAGCGCCAATGACCACCAAGGATGCCAGCAGTCCTATTTTTAAACACCTGCGCAAGCGTGAATGTTCAGGTGCGGCTTTCAAAGACGCGTTAACTGCGTTGGCTGGTGGTTGGTGGTTCATGCGGTTATGTAAGGTGTCAATCGATAACGCATATTGTGAACTAAAGTTGTTGGGTGCTGCTGCTGAGGCCCCACCTCAGCTTCGACCATGCCCGTTCGTGCATGTAATAGGTGACCAAGCCCACGCCAGTTAGCATGGCCGACAAACCCACGCCGCTTTGAAAGCTGCCCATGTACCAGTAGTTGATGGTTGTCATAACGACAAAGCCAATGAGTTGCCAAGTGAAAGCCTTGGTCCACGTGCGTTTTTTGAGTTCCATGGTGTTCGTTCCTGATGTTGTTCACATTGGTGGTAAAAAACATCATTCTCTTGAAACTCAGGATGTGATTCAACGTGCGCCATGTAGTAATAATAAGAATTTGTAGACAACTATCACGTTGTGCAACAATTCACACATGATGACTAAAACTGAACGCTGCAGTCTATTTCGCGAGCGCTTGAGCGCCGCCATGTTGACACGCCAACTCAACCGCACCAGCTTGGGTGAGCTGGCCAGGGTTGACCGCTCCACCATATCGGCCTTGCTCAATGAGCATTTGGTGCGACTGCCGTCTGGCCATGTGGTGGCCGATGTGGCACAAGCCTTAGGTGTGAGTACGGACTGGTTGCTGGGTTTGACCAATTCCAAGCACTCAACTGGTGAGATTTTGAAAGAGTCGCTAGAGGTGGCGCAGACATCACCTGGGCACGCAGATGGGCACATAGAGCGCTGGTTGCGTGAGTCGGCGGGGACCAAAATTCGTGGTGCGCCAACGTCGCTGCCTGAATTTATGAAAACGCAGGCCGTGTTGGAGTTGGAGTTCACTTCTTATGCCGGTAAAACGCCGCAGCAAGCCAGTGCGCATCAAGAAGAACGTTTGCGGCTGAACCGCACAGTGGGTATGGACTACGAAATTGCCATGCCCATGCAAACCTTACAAGGCTTGGCCAATCGGTCTGGCTTGTGGGCTGCGTTGAGCGTGGGGCAGGTACAAGACCAATTGGTGCAAATGGCCGACTTGTGCGAAGAGCTATACCCCAGCACCCGCCTGCATTTGTTTGATTCAGCCACACACTACAGTGTGCCCATTGTGGTGTTTGGTCAGAGCAGGGCGGTTATTTACATAGGCAGCGCCTATTTTGTGTTCAACACCCGCGAGCATGTAGAAGCCCTCACGCGCCACTTTGACCAACTGGTGCGGGACGCCTGCGTGCTGAGTCACGAAGTAGGTCATTGGCTGCGCGATACGGCGCGCAGCGTGCAGTTATAGCGCCGCTTCCAGTACCACAGGTGTGTGGTCGCTGGGACGTTCGTTGCCGCGAGGCGTTTTGTCAATAAAGGCTGCCGTTGTGGCGTCTTTAACTGTCTTGGTCACCAAAATATGGTCAATGCGCATGCCGCGGTTGCGCTTGAAGCCAAAGTCACGGTAGTCCCACCAGCTGAAGCTTCTGTCTGGTTGGGCACACAAACGCAAGCCATCGTGCAGTCCCAAATCTATCAGCGCTTGCAACTGCATGCGCTCTTGGTCTGTGCAGTGAATGGTGCCTTCTAGTGTGGCGGGGTCCCACACATCGGCAGCATCAAACGTGATGTTGTAATCACCCATGACCACCAGACGCTCGTGCACCGCCAGCTCCAAGCTCAACCACTTGCGCAGGCCATCTAGCCACGCCATTTTGTAGACAAACTTGTCGCTGTCGGGTGCCTGTCCGTTGGGAAAGTAGCCACCAATGACGCGCACTTTCTTGTCAGACTCGCTTCTAAAAGTGCCCGCAATAAGACGCGACTGCTCATCGGTAAAGTGCGGGTTGTTCTGCACCACATTGGTGGGTATTTGTTTGCTGATGAGCGCCACACCGTTGTAGGTT
>CALBWZ010000394.1 GCA_937893415.1 uncultured Comamonadaceae bacterium
TGTTTAGTATAAAGAGAGCTATTGCAAGCTAGGCGGTTTAGGTCGAGAGACTCTTCTCTTAGGAATTGGCAGCTTGTCGATAGCAGTCGGATGTGGTCGAACCAGTGCACTCGTTGCAGAGATTTGCCAGTTACATGAATTCCTTGGTCTTCCAAGGTGCCCGACGGTGAATCAACTCAGCCTTGGAAAGCCCATTGATGGTGTCGGCCAGTAAATTGTCATTGCGGCCAAACTCTGAAAGCAGGTTTATAAATGGTTCCAGAACTTGGTCAATTTGCGTTGATTTTCGCTACCTTACTGGCGCTATTGTTGGGTGTGCTGCCTTTGTGGGGCACCATCAACCGAAACACTGTTTGGCAATCGCTGGCACGTCCAGCGGCATTGCTTCAGTTTGCCTTGGTGCTGGTGTCCTTTATTTGCCTGTCCCTGGCTTTTTTGGGCAACGATTTTTCGGTCAAGTATGTAGCTGAGCATTCCAACCGTTTGTTGCCCAAGGCCTACCAATTTGCTGCAGTTTGGGGCGGCCATGAAGGGTCATTATTGTTGTGGGTGTTGATGCTGACAGGTTGGACCGCTGCGGTAGCGTTGTTTTCTCAAAGCCTGCCTTTGAACATGGTGGCGCGGGTGTTGGGCGTGCTGGGTTTGGTGTCGGTGGGCTTCATGGCATTCATCTTGATCACCTCCAACCCGTTTGACCGATTATTTCCTATTCCTGCTGACGGTCGAGATTTAAATCCCTTGTTGCAAGACCCCGGCTTGGTCATTCACCCGCCCATGTTGTACATGGGCTACGTGGGCATGTCGGTGGCCTTTGCATTTGCTATTGCCGCCTTGATTTCGGGCAGGCTGGATGCTGCTTGGGCGCGCTGGTCGCGTCCTTGGACGGTGATTGCATGGGCATTTCTCACTTTTGGCATTGGTCTGGGTTCATGGTGGGCGTATTACGAACTGGGCTGGGGCGGTTGGTGGTTTTGGGACCCAGTGGAAAACGCATCCCTTATGCCTTGGTTGGTGGCCACGGCGCTGATTCATTCCCTGATGGTTACTGAAAAACGCGGCAGTTTCAAAGCCTGGACGGTGCTGCTGGCAATCGCTGCTTTTTCATTGTCATTGCTGGGTACTTTTTTGGTGCGCTCGGGTGTGCTGACATCGGTACATGCTTTTGCCACTGACCCTGCGCGCGGCGTGTTCATCCTGTGTTTTTTGGCTGTGGTGGTGGGTTCTTCATTGGCCTTGTTTGCCTGGCGTGCCCCGGCAATCACCTTGGGCGGCAGCATGGGCCTAGTGTCGCGAGAATCATTTTTGCTGCTCAACAGTGTGTTACTGGTAGTTGCCACCGGCGCGGTGTTGTTAGGCACGCTGTACCCGTTGGTGATCGATGCGCTGAATCTGGGAAAGCTGTCTGTCGGTCCGCCGTATTTCAACCTGGTGTTCGCGCCATTGATGGTGCCGCTGTTATTTGTGCTGGTGCCCGGCACCGTAGCGCATTGGCGTGAAGCACGCTTGAACGACATGGTGTTTCAATTACGCTGGGTCGGGCTGGGCGCGTTATTGTTTGCAATTGTGCTGCCGTTCATGTTTGGCGAGTGGTCAGCCGGTACTGCCTTGGGTGTATTTCTGGGTATGTGGGTGGCGTTGGGCAGCTTGCAACACGTGGTCGAACGTATTCGCAAACCCGGTCGCATCGGCGGATCGTTCTGGGGTATGCATCTGGCGCATTTCGGCTTGGCCGTGGTGGTCTTGGGTATCACCGGTGTCAAGTCCTATGAAGTCGAGCGCGATGTGCGCATGTCTTTGGGAGACACCGTCAGTATTGCCCCATATACCTTCCGTCTAGTCGGTATTGAGAATGTAAAAGGCCCAAATTTCAAAGCCATGCAAGCACGTGTAGAGGTCTTAAAAAACAGCAAAGTAATTGAAGTTTTGTACCCTGAGAAACGTCGCTACTTCTCAAGTGCTATGCCGATGACAGAAGCGGCTATCGACTCGGGTTTTCTGCGCGATTTGTACGTCGCACTGGGCGACCCCGTGCCGGGCGACACGGCGAGTTGGAGCATGCGTGTTTATTACAAACCATTTGTCCCCTGGCTGTGGGCCGGTGTATTGATGATAGTGTTTGGTGGTGTGCTGGCCGCGCTGGACCGTCGGTATCGCCGGACGGTTGTTTCTCCGCTGCAAACTGCTGGTGAAGCTCTGTATTCCGCGTCCTGACGCCATGAACAGAGAGTTTCTACTTTATAAAAATGGAAGCCTCATGAAGTGGATATTGCTGTGCGGTTTACTGTTGGCGCCCACTGCCTGGACTGCTGAAGCCCAGCCCATGGCCGAGGAACAGCAGGTCGAGAAGAGGCTGCTTGTCATCGCTGAGGAATTACGTTGCCTCGTCTGCCAGAACGAATCGCTGGCCTCGTCCCGTGCTGAACTGGCTGAAGATTTACGACGCGAAGTCCGCAAGTTGATACGCGAAGAGAAAACAGATGCAGAAATCAAGTCCTATCTGGTCGAGCGTTATGGTGATTTCGTCTTGTACAGGCCCCAAGTCAAACCCCTGACTTGGCCTTTGTGGTTCGGCCCCTTTTTCATGCTGCTGGTCGCTGTCTGGGGCTTTTGGCGCTATTTGCGCTTGCGCATGAACAGCTTAAGTCAGTTACAGGCTACGCCACGGCATGACTTGAATGAAGCAGCATCACATAAAGATTGAATGAATAACGCGCAACTTTTTATGCTGCTGTCGCTAGCCTTATCGCTCATGGTGGTGTCGGTATTGGCCTGGTCTGTGCTGCGTGCCGTCGGGTCCGCGACACAAGGTTTAGAACCCGAACATGATATGTCGCATGTCACCGTCTATCGTGAGCAACTGGCCGAAATAGAACGCGAACTGACGCAAGGCAGTCTGGATCAGCAGGGGTTTAACTTAGCGCAGCAGGAACTGGCCCAGCGACTGATGGAGGACGCGCCGATGGCTGCAAACGACGCCAGTCCTGTTGCCGCACCCGCTCGCACGAAACTGCTGATCAGCCTGTTGTCACTGACCATGCCGTTGTTAGCCTTCGTCATTTACTTCTATATCGGTACGCCGATTGCGCTGGCCCCCGCCCAGGCTAAAGTTGAGAATCAGATCACAACGCAAACACTGCAAGCCATGGCTGCGCAGCTGGTCCAGCGCCTAGAGAAAGAACCGAAAAACGCCCAAGAATGGATCATGCTAGGGCACATACAGCGCGCGTTGGGACGCATTGAAGAGGCAGATGCCGCCTTGAAAAAAGCACTGGCGCTTGAGCCTAATAGCCAAGTGACGATAGAACGCGCAGAGATTTTGGCGCAAAGCAACAACGGCAGTTTCAAAGGTGAGCCATGGGCCCTCATTAACAGTGTGCTCAAGTCCGATCCGCAAAACAGCAACGCCCTGCTACTGGCAGGAAGCGCCGCTTTTTCAGAAAGCCGGTTCAAGGATGCATTGGCCTACTGGGAAAAAGTATATGGTCTGTTGCCTGCGACCTCCCCCGACAGGCTTGGCGTAGCCGTTGCAATCAATCAAGCGCGTGAGAGCTTGGGCCTGCCACCGTTATCGCTGACTGATGCCGGCAACGCCCCAGCAAAAACCGCCGCCATGACTAGCCCTGAGTCAGCCGGTAACGAGCGACTCAGCGGTCGGGTGGCCCTCGCAACTGAGCTGACAGCGCAAGTCTCGCCCAAGGACACGGTGTTCATTTATGCCCATGCCGCTGAAGGTCCGCGAATGCCGCTCGCCATCATCCGAACCACGGTGGACAAGCTGCCTTATGACTTCATGCTGGACGACAGCTTGGCCATGAACTCACAAACGAAACTCTCGCAAGTCAAGTCGGTGATAGTGCGCGCGCGCATCTCCAAAACCGGTAACGCCATGACTCAGGCCGGGGACTTCGGTGTCAGCGTCGGTCCGGTCGCGCCGGGCAGTCCGGAGAAACTGCAGTTGACGATTTCCAAGTCTTTAATGCCCGCAGGGCCGTGATTGCCAAGAACAAGGAATTGGCTGCCTGCGGCATCCCAAGGATCGCTGGCATGTCAACTGGGTATTTTTGAGCGTACCTGCCCTTATGAATATTTGTACGTGTAGATTTATGCAATATCGGCCGACTGCTTAGCCGACCTGTCGGTCAT
>CALBWZ010000395.1 GCA_937893415.1 uncultured Comamonadaceae bacterium
CCGGTGACACAGACCTTATCTGGACTGTGCTGTTTCCACTTTTGTCAGTGAATAAACAACGCCCACTTTGCCCAGCCTGCAAATGACGTGAGGTGCCACGTTGTTTATTCATTTAGGAGAAGTACTGCATGAGCACGCCAAACATCGCTATCAACGCCCCCGCACACGTCCAACACACACGGCTATTGGCTTGGGTGCAAGACATGGCCAACCTCACCCAAGCTGTCCAAGTGCATTGGTGTGACGGCAGTCAGGCTGAATACGACTTGCTGTGTGCGCAAATGGTTGCCAGCGGCACCATGAAGCGCTTGAACGCAGCCAAGCGCCCCAATTCTTTTTTGGCCTGTTCGGACCCGTCAGACGTTGCGCGCGTTGAGGACCGCACCTTTATTTGTTCAGATAACAAAGAAGACGCTGGCCCCACCAACAACTGGATGGAACCCGCAGACATGCGGGCCACCTTAAACCCCTTGTTCGCTGGCTCAATGCTTGGTCGCACCCTGTATGTTGTGCCATTTTCTATGGGTCCACTGGGCTCACCCATTGCGCACATCGGCGTCGAACTGTCAGACAGTGCCTATGTGGCTGTCAACATGCGCTTGATGACACGCATGGGCACAGCCGTTTTGGATGTGTTGGGTGACGATGGTGCGTTTGTACCGTGCATGCACACCGTCGGCGCACCATTGGCCGCTGGCCAAACCGATGTGCCATGGCCCTGTAACCCCACCACCAAATACATCGTGCACTTTCCTAAGACACGTGAAATTTGGTCTTATGGTTCTGGCTACGGCGGCAATGCGTTGCTGGGCAAGAAGTGTTTTGCGTTGCGTATTGCGTCGACCATGGGCCAAGCCCAAGGCTGGCTGGCTGAACACATGCTGATTTTGGGGGTGACCAACCCGCAGGGCAAGAAATACCACGTTGCAGCAGCTTTTCCCAGCGCTTGTGGAAAAACCAACTTCGCCATGCTGATTCCGCCAACAGGGTTTGAAGGCTGGAAAGTCACCACAATCGGCGACGACATTGCGTGGATCAAGCCCGATGAGCAAGGACGCTTGCGCGCCATCAACCCAGAAGCTGGCTACTTTGGCGTGGCACCTGGCACCAACATGCAAACCAACCCCAACTGCATGAAGAGCCTAGACCGCGACGCCATATTTACCAACGTGGCATTCACCGATGATGGCGATGTGTGGTGGGAAGGTATGGGCCCAGCACCCGCTCACGCGATTGACTGGCAGGGCCGCGATTGGACACCTGCTATTGCTACCGAAACGGGCGCCAAAGCAGCCCACCCTAACGCTCGCTTTACAGTGGCCGCCACCAACAACCCCGCATTAGACGAGGCATGGGACGACCCACAAGGTGTGGCAATTGACGCCTTTATTTTTGGTGGTCGCCGATCCACCACCGTGCCTCTGGTTACAGAAGCACGCAACTGGACAGAAGGTGTCTACATGGCCGCAACCATGGGCTCTGAAACCACTGCCGCCGCCTTTGGCGCGCAAGGTGTGGTGCGGCGTGACCCGTTTGCCATGTTGCCTTTTGCCGGCTACAACATGAGCGATTACTTCCAGCATTGGCTAGATATGGGCGAGCGCTTGGGTAACACAGGCGCCACACTGCCCAAAATCTTCACGACCAACTGGTTTCGCAAGGGCGAGGACGGCAAGTTTGTCTGGCCAGGCTTTGGCGAAAACATGCGCGTCTTGAAGTGGATGATCGACCGCATAGAGGGCAACGGCAACGGCGTTGAGCACATGGCCGGCGTCACGCCAACCTACGCCGACTTGCATTGGGAGGGTCTTGATTTCAGCGCCGCACAGTTTGACGCTGTCACCAGCATTGACAGCCAATCTTGGCGCGACGAGTTGGCGCTGCACCAAGAGCTGTTTGACAAGCTCTCACACAACCTGCCCTCCGCACTGGTGAAAACCAAGGCTTCATGGTCGGCCAAGCTGTGATGGCATAAAAGCCCAGTTGAACCGTTTTCCTGCAGCGCTTGCTTTGAGTTGTTTGATCGCACAAAAAAGCCGCCTACGCGCTGCGCTGGACGGCTTGATGCTGTGACAAACCAAGCACCGCCGACTGGCGGTGCTTGCCGTACTTAAATGTAGTACAGGTTTGACAAACGTTGACGGGCTCGCATGCCGGCACTTGGCTTGGCAACGCTGGTGCGTGTAACAACCGCACCGGCCATGCCCAAAGGTGTCAAAGCTTCTTCAAAAGTTTTGCACTGCTCGCTGGCTCGGCTACGCGCAACGTTGAGCTCGGCCATGATGCGGGGGTCACGCTGGGCCATGCCCATGAAGCGCGCTTGTGAACGCTGGTCTGCCAAATGGGCAGCGTAGCGGTTGCCCAAGGCTTGCAAGCGCAGGGCCATACGGCGTGCTGCCGGGCGCAGACCAACAAAAGCAACAAATACAACCGCCCACATGATCAACCAAGCGGCCATGAGGTAGTTTTCTGTGAGCACGCTGATGTAGCGGTCAGCCAGCACAACAGCCAACGCGGTCACTGCAGCCAACAAAGCCGCTGTTAATGCGGGGGCTTGGGGACGTGGGGAACGTGCTGGACGCAAACTTGAAGTCGCACTGAAAGTGGAAGCGGTCTGTGTAGACATGTTTTTTTCTCCGTATGAATAAACAATGTGGCAACTATAGGGTAAACCCTAGACACTTGCTAATTTATCTTTGTAATAGATGCCATTCATAATGTGAATGTATGCAGGACTCTTTTAACAAGCCCATTAACTTTAGACAGCTAGACCTCAACCTGCTGCGTGTCTTTGACGAAGTCATGTCCGAACGCAACCTCACGCGCGCGGCTGACAACCTAGCAATGACCCAGCCCGCGGTCAGCAACGCTTTGCGACGCCTACGCAGTGTCTTGCAAGACGATTTGGTCAAACGAAGCGGCTACGGCATTGAGCCAACCGCCAAGGCCGTTGCGCTGTGGCCATCGGTCAGAAGCGCTCTGTCGCTGCTGCGCGAATCCATTGCGCCCGGGGCGTTTGACCCCGCAACCGCGGGAGACACATTTATGCTGGCCATGTCGGACGCAACAGCGGCCAAACTCATGCCGGCAGTGGTGCACACGCTCAACAGCGAGGCACCGGGCTTGAGCCTACGGGTATTGCCCTTGACCACACGCGACCCAAGGCCCCTGCTCGAATCGCGAGAAGCGGATATGGCCATTGGACACTTTCCTGGTGTGATGGCTGAGCTGGCCGCGGTGCACTTGCAAGAAGCAAGGCCGAGCTACGATTTGCAACGCTTGTACAGCGGGCGGTACGTGGTGGTCATGCGCCGCGAGCACCCCATGGCCAAACAGCCTGGACTGAGTCTAAACGGCTACTGCAATGCCAGACACTTGTTGGTGAGCTTCTCTGGTCGCCCTTTTGGGTTTGTAGATGAGGCCCTGCGCATGCTGGGACGCCAGCGCCGCGTGGTCATGACCGTCAACCAGTTCTTTACTGCCGGACGGGTGGTGGCCGGCTCTGACTTACTGACGGTGCTCCCCGCCCACTTTGTGGAGACCACAGGCATGGGACGTGCCCTGGTGGTGCGCGAACTCCCATTGAAAGTACCAGAAGTCCATGTAGATGCCTTGTGGCACAGCCACAGCTCGCAAAGCCCTGCCCATCAGTGGTTGCTGAAAACCATGGCGCGAAGTGCACAGACGCAAGGCTAAAGGGGCCCAGAACAAGCCACCATAAGCAAGCCTCCTAGCCCCGACCAGGCGCGCGCAAACTCAAGCTTGCCGCATCGGTCAGGGCGACGGTGAGATTCGCCAGCACATCGGAGTCTAGGTTCCAGCAGTGCCAAGACAAGTCTACCCAGTGGCTGTAGCTGGGCAGTAAATGCACCAGCTCACCTGCGTCGACCAAGTCTTGCACCATCAAGCGTGGCAACACACCCACACCCCAGCCCGCTTGCGTCACGCGGACCTGCGCGGTGCTAGAGGGTGTGAAAACCCGGCGCAACGTTGGCGCACTCAGGCCAAGGGCTTTGGCTATGAATTCGCGTGGAATGAAATCTTTGCGGTTGTGGGCTACGAACTGCAAACGGTGAAAGTTGTGTGCACTTAAACCTTTGGGCACATGCGCGTGCGCATAGTCTGGGGTTGCCACCGCAATGTAATCCATGCTGCCCAATGCCACCATGCGACAGCCCCGCAAGGCTTGGTTCATGGAGGTCACGCAGCCCATGACCTTGCCTTGGCGCAGCCAATCCTGCGTAAAGGCTTGGTCATCGGCAAAAATTTCAACGGGCGCCCCTGAGCGCGCCAAACTGTCTAGCGCCGGCAATGCCCACGTGGCAATACTGTCTGCGTTGATGGCCACAGACACGCCCTCTTCTTCACCCCCGCTGCCTTCATGACCAGGCGCTATGTCGCGCCATTCACGCTCAAGGTCGGCACGCAACAAGCGCAGCATCTTTGTATGCTTGATGAACAACTGTCCCGCCGCAGTGGCCCTCAGCGGGCGGCTTCGAACCACCAACACCGTACCAGCCTGTGCCTCTAGCGCACGCAAGCGCTGCGATACCGCTGACTGGGTGATGTTGAGCCGTTGTGCTGCGCGCTCGAAACCACCTTCTTCAACAATAGCGGCCAAACACTCGAGGGCTTGCGGGTCTAAATTGTTCATAATTTCACGTGTTTCCGTGTATTAGCAAATTACATGGAATCATTATTTAGTTAATCTAGCTTCATTTATACCGCGCTATTTGCCATAACGTGGCAAATTGGTGACTTCACTCATTTAAAAGGCTTGGTTTATGCACGCAGTCGTTTTAGGTGCCGGCGTTATTGGCATCAGTACCGCTTGGCATTTGCGCCAATTAGGCCACGAGGTAACGGTTGTGGATCGCCAGAGCGGACCGGCCATGGAGACCAGCTTTGCCAACGCGGGCCAAATCTCAGTGAGCTACTGTGAACCTTGGGCCAATAAGCACGCGCCACTCAAAACCCTGAAATGGATGTTTGACGACACCGCGCCGCTGCTGTTTAGGCCGCAACTTGATTGGTCACAGTGGGCCTGGGGGTTGCGGTTTTTAACCCAATGCAACGACCGCGCCTTCACCCGCAACGTGGGCCAGCTGGTGGCCTTGGGTGCTTACAGCCACCAAGCACTCAAAGAGGTGGTGACACACACAGGCATTGAATACCACCGCATAGAAAAAGGCATAGCCCACTATTACAGCGACCAAGCCTCGTTTGACGGCGCAGCGCAAGCAGCTGAATTAATGCAGCGCTACGGCGTATCGCGCCGTGTGGTGAGCCGTGATGAGTTGCTGCGTATAGAGCCAGCACTCAAACCATTTGCAAACCGCATCTGCGGCGGCACCTATACAGATACCGACGAGTCTGGCGATGCACATGTGTTTACTGCTGCGCTGGCCAAACACTGCGAAGCTGCGGGTGTGCACTTCCAATTCAACCAACATATAGAACAACTCGAAAAAAACGGCAACGCCATAGACGCCGTGCAGCTGCGCCACGCACACAGCGGACAAACCATACGCTTGGCGGCGGACGCCTTTGTGGTGGCCTGCGGCTCTTACACAACACCATTGCTAAAAACAGTGGGTATGCATGTGCCAATCTACCCCGGCAAAGGCTACAGCGCCACACTGCCGCTGCTCAAACCGGGGGAGGCGCCCATGGTCAGCATGATTGACGACGCCAAAAAGTGCGCCATGTCGCGCTTGGGCAACCACCTGCGCATCGCGGGCACCATTGAGTTGAGCGGTTTTGATTTGCACTTAGACACGCCATTGGCGCGCAAACGGTGTGACATGCTGGTGCAACGTGTAGAAGAGGTTATGCCGGGTGTGGCTGACACCCGCACGCCGGAGCAAGGCGGTAATCCCGCCTACTGGTGTGGCCTGCGACCAGCAACACCCAGCAACATCCCACTGATTGGCCGCACCAAAATGAACAAACTGTGGATCAACGCCGGACACGGCACACTAGGGTGGACACACGCAGCCGGCTCGGGCAAGGCGCTGGCAGAGCTGATGAATGGCCAAACCCCCGCCATGACGTTTGGTTTTGCCGCTGGCTGAACCGCCCAGGTTTAAGCTGGGGAAAGGCCCTCCGACCTCAATTCAGGTGTTTGTGCGAACCTTGCTCGACCAAGTCGCTGTGGCGCTCAAACAGCAGGCGGTTTTTCATCCAGCCAATAAGATCACCCCACATTTGCCGCGTCTCTGCAGCTGTAGGTGCGTCAATGGCGTGCAACAACTCTACAGTCACCACAGGCACGTGGTGCTCCAAGGATCCGTAATTACCCACAGAGCCTGGATAAATGCCCAGGCGGTCTAGGTGCAGACGGCCCAGTTTTTTAGGTGGCGTGAGTGCGCCGTCAAAGTCCAGAATGCCATAGGGTGCATGAATGCTCACAATCAAGTCCGGCTGAAAAGCTTGAATTTCATTGAGCAAAAACTGCGTTTCGGGCTCAGAACCCGCAAACTTACCAGGCCAGCGGCGTGGGTCGCGCCCAGTTCGATTTTCCCAATAATGCTTGGTTTCCACCGCCCAGTTTTTGGTGGGAAAGTTGCGGTTTAAGTCAACGCCATTGGCATTCATGCGTTTGGCAGGTGAGGCCAGCATGCCATCGGGATTGAGCAACGGTATAAAACGCCAGTAAGCAATAGAGGGGTCGTCGGTGGCGATTTGCAACCAGTGCATGGCCAGCGTGGTGGAGGTGAGCTCATCGCCATGAATGCCACCCACAACGATCACCCGCAACTGCGGCGACCCTGCACGAATGTCCACGCTGTACAAGGGCTCACCTTGCACGCTGCGCCCGCCAGTCGGTTGCAAACCAGATGTGGTGCACAAGCCCATGCTCAGGTCAGGTACTCGCACCGCCCACGCTTGGCAAATGGCATCGTCCAACCGCTGCGCGGCAATATCGGGGGCCAAACCACCGTGGCGGCCTTCAGCGCCCCAGCCAATTTGACCCGCAAAGGATTTGGTCAATGCGGCGCTCAAGCACACACACGCCAGCAACGCCTGCAGCAAACCAGCCCTAAGACGCAAAAAAGGCACGTTTTGAGGCGTCCTGAAACAAAACATCAACATATTGCAATTGTAGGCAAAAGCTGAGGTGGCCAAATTCAATAAGCGTGGGACAACTCACACAACTGAGATGCGTTAGATTAGCGCCATGTCATTAAATACCTCAGAACTCCCCGTTAACGTTGAACCACAGTTACTCAAGCAGGCTTTGGCCCAGTTTGCAACCGGCGTCACCATAGTCACCACATGCGACCAAGAGGGTCAGCACGTTGGCCTTACAGTCAACTCCTTTAACGCTGTCTCACTCACGCCGCCGTTGGTGCTGTGGAGCGTAGACAAACACTCGCGCACCTTGCAAGCCTTTGAACATGCCAGCCACTTCGCTGTTCACATATTGGCCCACGACCAACAAGCGCTGGCCATGCGGTTTGCCAGTCGCAGTGAAGACCGCTTTGCTGGCTTGGACATACAAACAGGCTTGGGCGGCGTGCCATTGATACCGGGCGCTGTGGCAACCTTGCAGTGCCGCACGCACCAGCAAGTGGCTGCGGGCGATCACATCATCCTTATTGGCTGGGTGGAGCACATAGACCAGGCCAACACACCACAAACAGCGCTGGCTTATCACCGCAGCCAATTTGTGCCAATCGGCTAGAAGGCCGCCTATGAACACGCCCCCACCCGCGATCAAACGTCACGAGCATCTCGACAGACTGGCGATAGGCTTGTTGATTGCCTGTTGCGCTTTTTGGGGGCTGCAACAAATTCTCATCAAAGCAACGGTAGATGAAGTGCCGCCCATGTGGCAAGCTGCGCTGCGGTTTTGGGGCGCTACAGCGGTACTGATGCTGTGGTGCCGCATACGCGGTGTGCCCTTGTTTGAACGCGATGGCTCGTTGTGGCCAGGCATGTTGGCTGGCCTGCTGTTTGCCTTGGAATTTGCGTGTATCTACCTGGGACTCCAATACACCAACGCATCGCGGCTGACCGTTTTCCTTTATAGCTCAACTTTTGTGGTGGCACTGTTGCTACCGCGCTTTGTCCCCAGCGAACGTTTACGTGGTGTGCAATGGGTAGGCTTGTTGGTGGCGTTTTGCGCGGTTACCTTGGCGTTTTCTGAAGGCCTGTTAGACGACACCACTGGCCATTGGCGTGGCGATTTACTAGGTTTGGCAGCCGCGGTATTTTGGGGCCTAACCACCTTGGTGCTGCGCACTACGGGCATCGCTGTATTGGCCGCAGAGAAAACTTTGTTTTACCAAGTTCTGGGCGCGGCCATCGTGACGCCGCTGCTGTCACTGGCCACGCAAGAGACGTGGCGCATGGACTACAGTCCCAACGCATGGTGGTCGCTGGGCATACAAACAGTGGTCGGCGCATTTGCCAGCTACTTGACTTGGATGTGGCTGTTGCGCCATTACCCTGCCACCCGCATGGCATCGTTTACGTTTTTAACCCCTGTATTTGCACTGGTGTTTGGTGTTGGCTTTTTAGGCGAGGCGCTGAGCTGGCAACTGGTGGTGGCCATTGCTGGCGTGGGCACAGGCATTTGGTTGGTCAACCAGAAACACACGCCCCGCGCTTAGCTACCGAGCATGGCTAGCGGCAAAGTCTTGGTACCACCCCAAACAAGCCGCATTGGCCATGGCATCGGGATTGAGCACTTTAGCAAGGTCTTGGCCCAGCAGCATTTTCTTAATAGGCAGCTCTTGTTTTTTGCCACTCAGCGTACGCGGAATATCGGGGGCTTGTACCATGATGTCAGGTACAAAGCGTGGGCTGACAGCTTGTCGAATGGCGCCTGCCAGCGCTGCGCGCAGCACCTCATCTAGCACCAAGTTGTCGCGCAACACCACAAACAAAATAAGCTCGCTGTCGCGGCCTAAAAACTCAAGGTCAATGACCATGCTGTCTACGACTGCGTCCAGAGCCTCGACGGCTGAGTAAATCTCACTGGTACCCAAGCGCAAGCCGTGGCGATTTATAGTCGCATCACTGCGTCCATAAATCACGCACGAACCATCGGTCTCCACCTTCAGCCAGTCGCCATGCCGCCATACTGGCCCAGCAAGTGCTGGCGCGTCGCCACCGCCAGGCTGTCGGCCCAAGCCTGCGGGGTAGCTGTCAAAGTAGCTGCCCAGCAACCGCTGGCCGTCGGTGTCTCCCCAAAAATACAACGGCATCGATGGTATGGGTTGCGTGCACACCAACTCGCCCACATCCCCCACAACTTCACAACCCTGGTCGTCCCACGCGTGTACGGCACAGCCCAACATACGGCATTGCATGGTGCCAGCGACCTGCGCCAGCTCGCGGTTGCCACCAATGAACGCGCCCGCGAAATCGGTGCCACCAGATATGTTGCACCACCACAGCTCTTGTTCTGTTTCCGCATTGGCGTAAACCGCCGCCATTTGTGCCGTACCCCAGTTTTGCGCCTCAGCGCTCAGGGGTGACCCTGTGGAGCCCCAAGCGCGCACAGCGCTCAAGTCGCCACAATTGGCCACGTCTAGACCGGCCTTCATGGCATTGTTAAAAAATGCTGCGCCTGCACCAAAAAACGTCACCCGCTCCCGTGCTGCCAACCTATACAAAACGCCCCAGTCTGGCGCTTCTTTGCCGCCACCAGGGTTGCCATCAAACACCACGCAGGTGGTGCCATTCAGCAAGCCACTGATTTGGGCATTCCACATCACCCAACCGGTTGAGCTGTACCAGTGATAGCGCTCTGCAAAGCTGTTGTCTGAATAACTACAGCCAATGTCGTTGTGCAGTGTTTTGAGCTGCAAGGCCACGATCATGGCGCCGCCGTGGCCGTGCACGATTGGTTTGGGCAAGCCCGTTGTACCACTTGAGTAAACCACCCACAACGGGTGGTCAAACGGCACGGCCTGTGGCTCGAAACGGTCTATAGCAGGGTCGTTGCTGGCAACCACATCTGCCCAATTGGCCAGGCTGCGCCCAGCCCACTGAGGCCACACAACAGCCTGCCCCAACGTGTCGACCTGCATCACGTGCGTCACGCTAGGCAGCGCATTCACCAGCGCGTCAACCACCACACTGCGATCTAGGTGCTTGCCCCCATAGGTCACGCCGTTGCAGGCAATCAGCGCCTTAGGTTCAATTTGCGCAAACCGATCCAACACCGCCTTGGCGCCCATATCAGGCGCACACACACTCCACACCGCACCCAAACTAACGACTGCCAAGAAGGCCACCGCAGTGTGAGGCGTGTTGGGCATGTAAGCCACCACGCGGTCACCCATACCGACCCCATGCGCCTGCAAATGCATGGCCACTGCGCGCACTTGGTGGGCCAACTCCGGCCAGCTCATCTCTGTGCGTTCACCGCGCTCGTTATCTGCAATAAACGCCGGCATATTGGCTTGATCCGCTGGATGCACATGGCGCAGCACCTGCGCGGTGTAGTTGAGTGTGGCGCCGTCAAACCACTTCGCACCGGGCATCACATTACGGGTCAATACGCGCTCAAACGGTGTGGCACTTTCTAAATCAAAGTAGTCCCATATGCTTTGCCAGAACGCCTCAATGTCTGTAGTAGACCACCGCCACAAGTCCTCATAACTATCAAACTGCAAGCCATGTTGGCGAAACAACCAGTCTTGGTACAGGCGTATTTGTGGAATATAGGGGGCTGGTTTATGCGTTCTTGTCATAGTGAAATAAGTGATGCATGTTGAGACTTTCGCTATGCTCTCACAGCTAATGCACAGCGACCACGCACACTGGCGACAGATAGGCCTTGTGCACGCCATAATTACTTGACGTTTGCCAACGCAACACATCACAACAAACCCCATAGCCAGCCCATGCTATCAAGCGCGACCCTCAACACCATTGCTGAACAACTGCACACCGCTGGCTGGTGCGCGGTTGACGACGCCTTACCCAAGCTCGCCGCGCACCGCTTGGCTGCGCATGCCATAGCGCTGCCTGACGCCGTCTTGCACAGAGCAGGGGTTGGCCGAGCCGCACAACGTCAAACGCTGGACACGCTTAGACGCGACACCATCGTTTGGCTCGAGCCCAACAACCCCGCTGACGCGCCTGACCAACTGTGGCTTGGTGCCATGGCGCAACTGCAGGCGCATTTAAACCAGCACTTGTTCTTAGGTCTGAAAGCGTACGAGGCGCATTACGCCCGCTACGCCACAGGCGCTTTTTATGGCCGGCATGTAGACGCCTTCAAAGGCCAGTCCAACCGGTTCATTTCCACCGTTTATTACCTGAATGCTGACTGGCCCAGCGATGCAAATTGCGGCGGTGAGTTGCTGCTGTACGGTGGCCTAGAACCCAAACAACACCCTACCCATATCGCCCCAATGATGGGTAGATTGGTGGTGTTTTTAAGTGAGGGCACCGCGCACGAAGTATTGCCTGCTCTGCGAACAAGGCATAGCATTGCAGGCTGGTTCAGGCGCGGTAGCTCATAAACAACCCAACAAACTGCAGCCAAAAGCGCCAAAAATCTGTGCACAATGCACCATCACATTTCTACTATTGGAAACCCTATGAACATGTTTAATTGGACAGAGAAGCCAGCCAGTGCGCTGGACAACGGCGGCGTGATTGCCCCTGACGAACGCCTGCCTTGGGGTCACACAGGCGTGATGGGTATTCAACACCTGATTGCCATGTTTGGCGCCACTGTGTTGGCCCCCATTTTGATGGGCTTTGACCCCAACGTGGCCATCTTGATGAGCGGCATAGGCACACTGATTTTCTTTGTCATCACAGGCGGTAAGGTGCCCAGCTATTTGGGCTCCAGCTTTGCATTTATTGGCGTGGTGATTGCTGCCAGCGGCTACAGCGGCTCAGGACCCAATGCCAATATTGGCGTCGCGCTGGGCGGCATTATTGCCTGTGGCGCGCTCTACACACTCATTGGCATGTTGGTACAAGCCATTGGTACTGGCTGGATTGAGCGCTTTATGCCGCCCATCGTCACAGGCGCTGTCGTGGCCGTGATTGGCTTGAACCTGGCGGGTGTGCCGATTAAAAACATGGCGTCCAACAACTTTGAGTCGTGGATGCAAGCGGTCACGTTTTTGTCTGTGGCAGCAGTGGCCGTGTTCACCAGCGGTATGGTTCAACGCCTGTTGATTTTGGTAGGTTTAATTGTGGCCAGCATTATTTATGCCGTGTTTACGAACGTGTTGGGCATGGGCTCGCCCATTGACTTGTCTGGTATCGCCAGCGCTGCTTGGTTGGGTGCGCCTAGCTTTACAGCGCCCGTATTTACAGGCCCCGCCATGTTGCTGATTGCACCAGTTGCGGTTATTTTGGTGGCCGAGAACTTGGGGCATATCAAGGCCGTCACCGCCATGACTGGGCGCAACCTAGACCCCTATATGGGACGTGCGTTTATTGGCGATGGTGTGGCGACCATGATCAGTGCCAGTGCTGGCGGCACGGGCGTGACCACCTACGCTGAAAACATCGGCGTGATGGCCGCGACCAAGATTTACTCTACAGCGGTGTTTGTAGTGGCTGCGGTCATGGCCGTGGTGCTGGGCTTTAGCCCGAAATTTGGCGCACTCATACAGGCCATTCCATTGCCCGTAATGGGCGGCGTGAGTATTGTTGTGTTCGGTTTGATTGCCGTTGCAGGCGCCAAGATTTGGGTAGACAACAAAGTGGATTTTTCTGACAACCGCAACTTGATTGTGGCCGCCATCACGCTCATCTTGGGTACCGGCGACTTCACTGTTAAGTTTGGTGAATTTGCGCTGGGTGGTATAGGAACCGCCACCTTTGGTGCGGTCATCCTGTGGGCCTTGATAGGCAAGAAACGATAAATTTTTATCCACTAAACCAATAAAAAAGGGCCTGATTAATCAGGCCCTTTTTTTAACGCAATGACATGTCTAAAGCATCTAAGCTACCAACTTACATACCCATAAGATTGGGCAATGCCAAGCTGATAGCCGGTATGTAGGTGATCAACACCAAAAACACCAACAGCACTGACAACCAAGGTAGCGCGGCCTTGGTGACTTGCACCAAACTCATGCCGGTCACCCCGCTTGTGACAAACAGGTTCAGACCCACCGGCGGTGTGACCATGCCAATTTCCATATTCACCACCATGATGACGCCCAAGTGAATCGGGTCAATGCCCAGTTCGGTGGCAATAGGAAACAGTATGGGCGCCAAAATCAAGATGATGCCTGTGGGCTCCATAAAATTGCCAGCAATCAGCAAAATAATGTTGACTACCAGCAAGAACATCCATGGCGACATACCAAAAGCCAAAATGTGCTCGGCAATGGTTTGCGGAATGCGCTCTGTTGTTAGAACGTGAGCGAACAGCAAGGCGTTCACCACAATAAACATCAACATAACGGTGGTTTTGGCACTTTGCAAAAACACCTCGGGCAGTTGCTTAAAGGTGAGGTCGCGGTACACAAACACCGCCACTATCAACGCATATACCGCCGACACAGCAGCCGCTTCGGTTGGGGTAAAAATACCACCGTAAATACCGCCCATGATGATGCCCAGCAGCGCAATACCCCAAAACGAATCTAAGAACGCTTTGAGCACCTCGCCAATTGATGCTTTAGCTGGACGCGCCAACTGGAGTTTGCCTGCACGCCACCACACCGCCGCCATCAACATGAAGCCCAACAGCAAACCAGGTACCACACCGGCCATGAACAAGCGCCCTACCGACACCTCGGTCACAGCGGCGTACACCACCATTACGATCGACGGAGGTATCAAAATGCCCAGCGTGCCTGCATTGCAAATCACGCCTGCAGCGAACTCTTTGCTGTACCCATTTCTCACCATGCCGGCAATCACAATCGAGCCAATGGCCACCACAGTAGCTGGGCTAGAGCCTGACACCGCGGCGAACAACATACACGCCAAAATGGATGCAATGGCCAGGCCACCACGCATATGACCAACCGCAGCAATGGCAAACCTAACCATGCGCTTGGCCACGCCACCAGTTGACATGAGGTTACCTGCCAACACAAAAAACGGTATGGCCAACAAGGTGTAATGCTCGCTGGTTTCAAACAGTTTGATAGACATGGAGGCCAGCGAGTCTTGCGAGAAGAACACAATGGTCAACATGCTTGTTAGACCCAAGCTAATAGCCACGGGAATACCGATAGCCATGAAGCTAAACAACATGATAAACAATACGATGGTGCTCATGAGCGCGCTCCAGTGGTGTCAAAGGCGCTGTCATCTGCTTTGAGATGCATGGCGTCTGCGGCCTCGTCGGCCAAGCTGAGGCTGTCAATTTCGCCGGTGATGAGCTTGTACAAAATTTGTAGAAACCTCAGGCCAACCAAGGCGTAGCCAAGCGGCATCACGGCCAACACCTTCCACCGCCCAATCGGCATGTCGTCTAGCTCGATGCCAACCGCGGCCATCTTGCTGACGTATTCATAGGAGCCTGCCAACACCAAAGCCACGTAAACCATAACCAACAACACCGCGACAATGGCCACGACTCTGCGTGTTTGCGAAGGGAGCAACTTCACCAAGGCATCCACGCCAATGTGCGCGCCAACACGCACGCCATAAGAAATGCCAACAAAAATCATCATGGCAAAGAGCACAGAAGTGAGCTCTAAGGCCCACGTAAAACCACCATTAAACACGTAGCGCAACACCACTTGGGTGAATGCAAGGCCTGTCATTAACAACAACATGAGTGATATAACCCACTCTTCAAATTTATCGATTACGCGCATGGCGTACCTCCACAAAAAAACCCCGCCGACATGGTGCGGGCGGGGCTATCTTTAATGATTAAGCAAGCTTGTCGTCACAAACGGGTGGCACACCCGCCTGACACAAGCAGATTACATGTTCGCGCCTTGAGCAGCCTTGATCAAGTCTTTGCCAATCTCATCTTCAAACCGCTTCCACACTGGCTTCATGGCAGCACGCCACTTGGCAGTGTCAGCCTTGCTCATTGGCAGCACTTCAGCTTTTTTAGCAGCCAACACTTTGTCGCGGTAGTTGGCTGCTTCAATAAACGCCACCTTGTTGCCGTAAGCAATAGACTCATTCATGGCCTCTTTCAAGCCTGCGCGTACGTCCGCCGGCAAGCCAGTCCACCAGCCTGTGTTGGTAATCACCATGTAGTCCAACACGCCGTGGTTGCTGTCCATGATGTACTTTTGCACTTCAAAGAACTTCTTAGAGTAAATGTTGGACCATGGATTTTCGGTGCCGTCTACAACGCCTGTTTGCAAGGCCTGATACACCTCAGCAAATGCCAGCTTTTGTGGGTTGCCACCGACTGATTTGAATTGTGCCTCTAACACGTCTGACGGCTGAATACGGAACTTCAAACCAGCCGCATCTGCAGGCACGTTCAAAGGCTTGTTGGCAGACAGCTGCTTCATGCCATTGTGCAAATAGCCTAAGCCAGTAATGCCTTTTTTCTCCATTGAGGACAGCAGCTTTTGACCAGCCGCGCTGGCTTGAAAGCGGTCAACGGCGGCGATGTCATCAAACAAAAATGGCAAGTCAAAAACTTGTAGCTGCTTGGTGTATTTTCCAAACTTGGCCAACGACGGCGCGATGAATTGCACATCGCCTAGCAACAGGGCTTCAAGCTCCTTGCCGTCGCCAAACAACTGACTGTTGGGGAAAACTTGTACTTCCACTTTGCCAGCAAGCTTGGCCTCGACCAGCTCTTTGAACTTCAATGCGGCTTGCCCTTTAGGCGTCATATCGGCCACAACATGGCTGTACTTGATGACCATTGGAGCCGCGTGGACAGCTGCGCCAAATGCCAGCAATGTGCTGGCCAGAATGAGTTTTAATTTCATAGGTTTATCTCCTGGATGGGTATGAACAGGTTTGCATTGCGTGCACATTAATGTATCAGATACTCGACTGTATCTACCCGCACCGGTCACCGCTACTGTGGCGTTCGGCAGCAGGGATTTCCCTATATTTGTCGCCTTTACACGGCTTTTAAAACCCATTGACACCCGACTGACAGGTTGCAATTTCTAGACTGCGTGGGCGTGAAGGCTGCACACGATCACACTGTTGCGTGTCTCCTTCATCACTTTGTGCGTGGCCTAGCGCCACACTTATTTACAACATGGAGATAGAGACATGCGCCGCTTAAACAAGCTCTCCCTGCTGCGTTGGGTCGCCCCCCTTGGCCTGTCGTTGGCCGCCTTCACGCTGCCCGCCCAAGCGCTTGGCCAACTCACTTGGGCTGGGCCGTACTGCTGCTGGTGATCATTGCCCAAGGCCCTGGCAAGTTGTCCTTAGACCACGTGCTGTTTGGTCAGCGTTAAAGAACCCGCGCCGAACGTATAACCAAACAGCACTTATTCCTCCATCTGGTTTTTAAGGCGCTCACTTTTCCAGTACACGTCGTCACCACCATCCATGCGGTTTAACACCCTGGCCAATACAAACATCAGGTCGCTCAAGCGGTTGAGGTATTGACGTGGCGCATCGTTCAGCGCCTCCGCATTGCCCAATGCAACCACCTCACGCTCAGCACGGCGCGCCACCGTTCTACACACGTGTGCCAACGCCGCCGCCCGTGTTCCGGCCGGCAGTATGAACTCTTGCAGCTTTGGCAGCTCTGCATTAAAGTTGGCCAAAGCGTCATCTAACGCCACAACAGCCTCACCTTTTAGTAACTCAAAGCCCGGAATAGACAATTCGCCGCCTAAGTTGAACAGCTGGTGCTGCACCTCAACGAGCAAAACCCTCACTGTCTCTGGCATTGGCTCACACAGCAACACGCCTAGGTGGGAGTTGAGTTCATCTACATCGCCCATGGCGCGAACACGGGAGCTGTCTTTGGACACCCGCTCGTTGTTGCCCAGGCCCGTGGTGCCGTTGTCGCCCGTGCGTGTTGCTATTTGTGAAAGCCGGTTGCCCATGTGTGACCTCGTGTTAACTTGAATCACTTCATAATGCCACGAAGTATTAGCTTGCATCGTTTGAACGGATAAAGATATGAATGCATCACTGCCAGCCATTGCCATTCGGGATGTTCCCAGCGCCTTCACCGATGCGCTGGTCACACGTTTTGGTACACAGTTCAGCCAAGCCATGGCCGTGCGCGAACAACATGGGCGAGATGAGTCCGCCTTTACGCATGTGCCCCCGCCATGCGGGGTGGTCTTTGCACTCAGCACTGCCGACGTGTCTGACGCTGTGGCCCTTGCCGCTCATTACCGTGTACCTGTCATTCCATTCGGTGTTGGCAGCTCTTTAGAGGGTCATTTGCTGGCCGTACAAGGCGGCATCAGTGTTGACGTGTCGCGCATGAACCAAGTCTTGCGTATTGACGCAGAAGACTTAACCGTAACCGTGCAACCCGGCGTGACGCGCAACGCCGTGAATGCTGCCGTCAAAGACCAGGGCTTGTTTTTTCCCATTGATCCTGGTGCAGATGCCAGTATTGGCGGCATGTCCGCCACACGCGCAAGTGGTACCAACGCGGTGCGTTACGGCACCATGCGCGAAAATGTATTGGCTCTAGAGGTTGTGACGGCCAGTGGCGAGATTATTCGCACAGGTACCCGTGCAAAAAAATCCAGTGCCGGTTACGACCTAACCCGCCTAATGGTTGGCAGTGAAGGTACCTTGGGCGTGATGACCGAGATCACCCTCAAGCTGTACCCGCTGCCTGAAGCCGTCTCTGCCGCCGTTTGTTCTTTCCCAAGCATTGAAGCGGCCGTGCGTGCCACCATACACATTATTCAAATGGGTGTTCCTATTGCCCGTTGTGAGTTTTTAGACGCGCAAACCGTCGGCATGGTTAACAAGCACGCCAAACTCAATTTGCGCGAAGAGGCCATGTTGCTGATGGAGTTTCATGGCTCACCGGCTGGCGTTAAGGAGCAAGCAGAGATTGTTCAGGACATCGCCACAGATTTAGGTGGTCAAGCTTTTGAGTGGGCGACCACGCCAGAAGAGCGCACCAAGTTGTGGGCGGCTAGGCACAATGCCTACTTCGCAGCGATACAGAGTCGTCCTGGCTGTCGCGCCATATCCACGGACACCTGCGTGCCGATCAGCAGGCTTGCTGATTGCTTGCTAGACTCCGTTGAGGAGGCCAATGCGACTGGCCTTCCCTACTTTTTATTAGGCCATGTAGGAGATGGTAATTTCCACTTTGGCTACTTGATTGATCCTGACAGCGAGTCAGAGCGCAACACAGCTGAGGCGCTAAACCACAAACTGGTCAGTCGGGCGCTTGCCCTAGGCGGTACGTGCACGGGTGAGCACGGCATTGGCTTACACAAAATGGACTTCTTGCGCACGGAGGCCGGCGAAGGCGCAGTGGCCATGATGCGCGCCATTAAAACTGCGCTGGACCCGCACAACATCATGAACCCAGGCAAGATTTTTTCGTAGCCTCAGACCCTGCGCCATGGTGGGTTAGGTCGCCTCAGCTTGCCCACGCAACTTATCCACCAGGCCGTTGAGTTCTGCCAGCGAAGCAAATGAGATCGCCACCTCTCCCTGTTCTTCCACACGGCTGCCACGCTTGATGCGCTTTTTAACACGGACCTCAACTGTTGCAGCTAGCAGGTCTGACAACTCGTCTTCTATGCGCTTGGTGTCGCGTGTTGTGTCAGCTTTAGGCTTTTTACTGGGTACCAAGTTGAACTCGGCAGACAGCTTTTTGACCATGGACTCTGCTTCACGCACAGACATTTTCTTCGCCACAATCTGATTGGCTGCTGTGATTTGTGTCGCCCGCTCGAGCGACAGCAGGGCGCGGGCATGGCCCATGTCAATGTCACCCGCCATCAACATGGTCTGCACGTGCTCGGCTAAGTTAAGCAGCCGCAACAGATTGCTAGCGGCGCTGCGTGAGCGCCCGACACTTTGCGCGGCCTCTTCGTGGGTCAGACCAAACTCGCGTACCAACCGTTGCAAGCCTTTGGCCTCTTCCAATGGGTTGAGATCTTCTCGCTGCATGTTTTCAATGAGCGACATGGCCGCCGCGGCCTTGTCGTCAACATCACGAATCAACACCGGCACTTCATCCAAGCCAGCCAGCTTGGCTGCTCGCGTGCGGCGCTCGCCAGCAATGATTTCAAAACGCTGGCTGGTTTGCGGCCTACCCACAAGCGGTTGGTATTTGCCGTCGCTGTCAACAGGCCTCACCAAGATAGGTTGCATGATGCCTTGGGCTTTGATACTTTCAGCCAACTCGTACAAGGCGCCCTCATCCATGTGCGTACGCGGCTGGTACATTCCAGCCTGAAGCTGGTCTAAACGCAAGGTGCTGGGCAACTCACTGTCACCCACCCCGCCCAGTGGCGTGTCGCTGACCTTTGGGCCAAGCAGCGCTTCTAGACCGCGGCCCAAGCCCTTTGTTTTTTTAGTTACCATGGTGTTTAGAACCTCTCAAAATTATCAGTAATACCTGTACAACAATGTGTTGTTAGGCCATTAAAGCTTGCAGCGATTGCCAGCCTTGTGGCCAGTCACCCAAGCCTGTATCTGCGTTGATATGCCCACCCTGTGCCATGCAAACCGTGCTGGCACCCCATTGGGCTGCAATTGCTTGGGTGCCGTCCCAGCTTGCACATGTGTCGTTGTCGCTGCCCCAAACCACTGCTTTAAATGGCAAGGCAGCCACTTCTGGTGGATGCCAACGGGCCACCGCTGGACTGATATCGGTTTGTGACAAGTCTGGCGGCGCAACCAATAGCGCAGCAACCACCCAGTGTGCGTGGCTAGAGTGTGCGGCCCATGCTGCCAATAAGTGACAGCCCAAGCTGTGCGCAGCAACAGCAAAACGCGTAGGTGTACCGTCAATGGTGTTTTGGGCGGCATGGTCGGCGGCGGCCAACATGTGCTCTTCTAAGGCCGACAGCCAATCACCGCGCAGCGGTTGCTCCCAATTGTCCTGCTGCACACGTTGTGCACCATGCAACTGCTCCCACCGCGTTTGCCAGTGATCTTGACCAGAGTTCAGCCAACCCGGCAGGGTTAGTGTGGCCGTGATTGTTTGCGACGAATCCATGCGTGTTAGCGCTTGCTACCCATGCGTTGCACCATTTCATGGGCAAACTCTAGAAATGCCAAAGAACCTTTGGCTGCAGGGTCAAATACCACCCCGGGCAAACCGTAACTGGGTGCTTCGGCAAGACGCACATTGCGCGGTATCACCGCGTTAAAGACTTTCTCGCCAAAGTGGCTTTTAATTTGATCGCTCACTTGCTGTTGCAATGTGATGCGTGGGTCAAACATCACACGCAGCAAACCAATCAGCTCCAAATCTTTGTTGAGATTGCCATGCACTTGCTTGATGGTATTGACCAAGTCGCTCAAACCTTCCAGTGCAAAATACTCACACTGCATAGGCACAATGACGCCATGGGCTGCACAAAGCCCATTCAGCGTCAGCATATTAAGTGACGGTGGACAATCAATCAGTACAAAGTCGTAGTTGTTGGCAACAACAGCAATGGCATCTTTAAGGCGGTTTTCGCGGTTCTCTACGCTCACCAACTCAACTTCTGCACCGGCGAGTTCACGGTTGGCACCCAAAATATCGTAGCCACTGGCTTCGCTATGAACTTTGGCCTCATCCAACGTGGCATTGCCCCAAAGCACATCGTAAACGGTATATGCCAACGCCCGCTTGTCCACGCCTGAACCCATGGTGGCATTGCCCTGCGGGTCTAAGTCAATCATCAGCACACGTTGGCCAATTTTTGACAAGCCAGCTGCCAAGTTAACTGTTGTTGTGGTTTTACCAACACCACCCTTTTGGTTGGCTACGCAAAAAATTTTGGCCATAGTTGTTGCTTTAGTAGGTCATGTGCGGTGTACAAAAGCAAAGGCCTAACTGGGCAGTTCTCACCGCCGCGTTAGGCTTTTGTTGCACGTTTCATTTGGTTTAGTTTACGTGATAGCGGCGCGCTCTACTTAAAAGCACAGACACGTTGGCTTTTGGCTTCGCGCATCCAAGCCACACAGCGCTGGGCATCCAGGCCTATGATGCTCAGCTGTTCCACGTGAAACACCTGCACCCAAGGCGGTAGGGCATCCATCTCTTGCTGGGGGTGCAAGCCCTTCATGGCCATCCAAATACCGTTGTTCTTCAAAGATTGGCGCGACCACTGGGTAAAATCGCCCAGCGATGCAAAGGCCCTAGACGCAATAACGTCATGGGTGGTTTGCAGCTTTTCAACGCGGCCATGCACCGACTTTAAGCGTCCACCAAGAAGGGATGCCGGCAGCTGCGCTGCAACCTGCTGCACAAATGCGGCTTTTTTTGCAACCGTATCCACACAAGTAACCCGCAGCCGCGGGCACAAAATTGTCAGTACCACGCCAGGTAAACCACCACCTGAGCCCACATCTAACAACTCTATTGGTTGGTTGGCCTCAATGGCATGACACGCCTCTTGCGCGGCCAACTGGCGTTGCAACGCCGGTATAACCGACAGGCTATCAAGTAAATGATGCGTAACCACTTCTTGGGGGCTTCTAATGGCGGTGAGGTTGTACACCTTGTTCCATTGGAGCAGCAGTTGTGCGTATTGCAGCAAGGCTTCCGCTTGGTCTACAGACACGTGGACACCCATGGCGTGGGCCGTGCTTTGAAGCGCTTCTGCGCCAATCAGCGTTGCACATTGCTGTGACAGACTCGCTGACTTTGTCACAGTGGCGCTACTTTTTCATGGGGCCTAAGGCCTAGCTTTTTAAGATGTACGAGTAGAAGTGAAATGGCTACAGGTGTAACGCCCGAAATACGTGAGGCCTGGCCAAGCGTTTGTGGGCGTTGTTTGTTTAACGTTTGTCTTACTTCAAACCCTAAAGCGGGTATACCCAAATAATCGAAACCCAGTGGTAGCGCCATGTGTTCGTACAAAGAAGAGCGCTCAACCTGTTCTTTTTGTCTGTCAATATAGCCTTGGTATTTCAAACTGATTTCGACCTGTTCAACAACAGCAGTGCGCAAAACTTGCTCAGACCCGGCGTGCGATGTAACAACCCCCTCGCCTGCGTCACCACTGTTTATTTGAGATGCGCCAACTGGGTCCAACAAAGAAGTGGCAACAAATGCACCGCCATGCATGTTTACCAGCGTGTCGTAGTCAACGCCCGGCCTTCTTAACAAATCAGCCAAACTGTATTCTCTTTCGAGCACTTGACCCATGACGCGCAATGCCTCGGACTCTGGCAACGTTTTGTGGTTTACCCAGGTGTTGGTCAGCCGTTGTGTTTCACGTGAAACAGCATCGCGCTTCCGATTAAATGCCGTCCAACGTGCGTCGTCTATCAAGCCCATGCTTCTTGCCACCTCCGTTAAACGAGCGTCGGCGTTGTCTTCGCGCAGCTGCAGGCGGTATTCTGCACGACTGGTAAACATGCGATACGGCTCAGTAACGCCCTTTGTAACCAAGTCATCGACGAGCACGCCCAAGTACGCTTGGTCACGTCCTGGTAACCACGCCGGTTTACCTTGCACTTGCAACGCCGCATTGATACCGGCAAACAAACCTTGTGCAGCCGCCTCCTCATAACCGGTTGTGCCATTAATCTGACCAGCAAAAAACAAACCTGAAATAGATTTGGTTTCAAACGTACTCTTCAATGCACGCGGGTCGTAGTAGTCGTACTCAATGGCATAACCCGGACGAACAATATTGGCAGCTTCTAGCCCTTTTATTGAACGTACCAGGGCAAACTGAATATCAAACGGCAAACTGGTAGATATGCCATTCGGGTAGATTTCATGGGTTGTGAGGCCTTCGGGTTCCAAGAAAATTTGGTGGCTTGACTTGTCGGCAAATCGACTAACCTTGTCTTCAACACTGGGACAATACCGGGGTCCAACACCAGCAATGACGCCCATAAACATGGGGCTTCTATCAAAGCCACTGCGAATAATATCGTGTGTTTGTTCGTTGGTGTGCGTGATCCAACACGGTATTTGTTGGGGGTGCATGTTGACGTGCCCCATGTAACTCATCACAGGAATACCCCCGCCCTCACGCATGCCACCAGGTGTGCCATCACCTGGCTGTGCCACACACTTAGAAAAGTCGATGGTGCGGCCATCTAAACGAGGCGGCGTTCCCGTTTTCAATCGACCCTGGGGCAATGCAAGCTCCTTTAACCTCGCAGACAAACCAACGGAAGGTGGGTCACCTGCGCGTCCACCCGCGTGGTTGCTCATGCCAACGTGTATCTTGCCATCCAAGAAGGTACCAGCCGTTAAAACAACAGTGGCCGCATAAAATTGCAAACCGACTTGGGTCGTAGCACCAACAACACGATCCCCTTGAACAATTAAGTCCTCTACAGCCTGCTGAAAAATGTGAAGATTAGGCTGATTTTCCATCGTGCGACGAATAGCCGCTTTGTACAACACCCTGTCTGCTTGAGCGCGGGTTGCTCGCACAGCTGGACCTTTTGAACTGTTGAGGATGCGGTATTGAATACCCGCCTCATCTGTTGCCAAAGCCATGGCGCCACCCATAGCGTCTATTTCTTTGACCAGGTGACCCTTCCCGATACCGCCAATCGAAGGGTTGCAACTCATTTGACCCAGTGTTTCAATGTTGTGTGTCAGTAACAGCGTTTTACAGCCCATACGCGCACTGGCCAAGGCCGCTTCACTACCCGCGTGTCCACCACCCACCACAATGACATCAAAA
Organism: uncultured Comamonadaceae bacterium; assembly: GCA_937893415.1. Classification (GTDB taxonomy): domain Bacteria; phylum Pseudomonadota; class Gammaproteobacteria; order Burkholderiales; family Burkholderiaceae_C; genus RS62. The sequence goes on from CALBWZ010000395.1 coordinate 23,697, forward strand.
GTCTCTGAATATCTCATACATGTGTCAATTCGTTAAGGCAAACTAAGAACCAGCTATTTTAGGCCGTTCATAAAAAAACCACTTGCACAGTGATCTTTACAAGTGGTTTAAGTAAGCAACGTAGCGTTAGTGGCTGTCTGGTAGCTCAATTTTTACTTCAAGAATTTCCATATTTGCATCGCGCTCAAGATTTACTTTGATGTCACTGGGATCAATCTTGATATATTTAGATATGACAGCAATCAGGTCGCGCTGTAAAGCAGGCAAAAAATCAGGTACTGACCCACGTCCCCCCCGCTCGTGAGCCAAAATTATCTGCAAGCGCTCTTTAGCCACGTTTGCAGTTTTTTTCTTTTCACCTTTAAAAAACGATAGAAGAGACATGCCCAATTACCTCCCACCAAACATACGCTTAAGTAATCCAGCTTTTTGCGCTGAGACAAAACGCAATGGACGCTCTTCGCCTAAAAACCTATCAATAACATCTTTGTAAGCTTCTGCCACGTCAGTGCCCTGCATATGCACGGCAGGTACACCTTGGTTAGATGCTTGCAAAACAATATCTGATTCAGGAATGACACCAATCAGCTTGATACGCAAAATATCTTGAATATCTTCAAGAGACAACATGTGACCACCTTCAACGCGACTTGGGTTGTAGCGCGTAATCAACAAATGTTCCTTAATAGGATCGCTTCCATCAATAGCACGTTTTGTCTTTGAACTCAACATACCCAAAATACGGTCAGAATCACGTACAGACGACACCTCTGGATTGGTAACTACCAACGCCTCATCAGCAAAATGCATGGCCAACAGCGCACCGGTTTCTATGCCAGCCGGTGAGTCACAAACAATGTAGTCAAAAGACATGGCTTTTAAATCATTGAGTACTTTTTCTACACCAGCCGTGGTGAGTGCGTCTTTGTCGCGTGTTTGTGATGCAGCCAGCACAAATAAATTATCAGTTTGTTTGTCTTTAATTAAAGCTTGATTCAGGGACGCCTCACCTTGAATAACATTGATGAAGTCGTATACGACACGCCGTTCGCAACCCATAATCAAGTCGAGGTTTCGCAAACCTACGTCAAAATCAATAACCACTGTTTTTAAACCACGCATAGCCAAACCGCTGGCAAAGCTCGCGCTGGTTGTAGTCTTTCCAACGCCGCCCTTGCCAGACGTGACGACAACAATTTTTGTCATGTTTTATACCTAAAAAGTGGAGTCGTGACAGCACATAAAAAAACTGGACCCGTTCATTTTTCTAACACCCACCAGTTTAACGGTGTTTCAAGCTGGTTATAAAAATGCAGCTCTCATTAGCGTGAAATGGCTTGATAGATTAAATGTTCACCATTGCCGTTAACTTGCAGAGCGGCGTAGGCAGCCAAACCTTTGATGTCAGCATGTAAATTACTGTCAATACTTTGATAAACGCCCGCTATTGATACCAATTCAGGTTCAAAGTGCAAAGCAAAAATCCGCGATAAAACATCCCCTCTAGCGCCAGCAACTGCCCGTCCACGTAAAGGTGCATACACATGAATATGACCATCAGCAATGACTTCTGC
>CALBWZ010000396.1 GCA_937893415.1 uncultured Comamonadaceae bacterium
GTACCGCCAGCACGGGCTTGCATCATCATCAAGCCTACTTGCGGTTTGCGAAGCCATTCAAATGGCAGGGTTGCATCGCTGCCCAAGCCTTGGGTGAGCAGGGCTGTTGGCGCACGCGACAACAGGGCCATCCAGGAGGCACGCCGCGCCGTTGCGTTGTGCTGATCAAGCGCGTTGTTGGGGTCAAGAGTTTGTGGCATCTATGTGGACGTAAAGTGTGGCGTTGAGGTAGGTTCCAAGCCAAGTTTATGACTGTTATGTGACGGTTTCGTGACTGCGCGCGTTGTATGGTCGTGGTGTAGGTTAATGGGTTGTGCTGCAGCAAGGCAGCCAAGCCGTCAAACAAACAATCAACTAAGATGACATACATGACACCACGCTACGCTGTTTACTTCACGCCCGCACCAGATACACCGTGGTGGCAAGCTGGCTCACACTGGTTGGGTCGGTGCGCCAATACCGACGCTGTGTTGCCGCAGCCAACGTTGACTGGATGGTCGCCTGCACAGCAATTGCTGGCCACAGCGCAGCCTAGGCGTTACGGCTGGCATGCGACATTGAAGGCGCCATTTTATTTGGCGCTAGCGGTCAGTGAGACCGATGTGTGCAAGGTCATTGAGTCAATTGCGCAAGCCCACAAGCCAGTACCGCTGCATGGTTTGATGATGCAGTACGTGGGTGACTGTCTTGCATTTACCTTGGACAATCCCATGGATGCGGTCGCCGCGGTGGCTTCGCATTGCGTGCAAGATTTACGACCTTTAAGTGCACCGTTAACGCCGGTTGATATCGCTAGGCGGCGACGCGCTGAGCTGTCTTCGCAGCAAGACGCCTACATGCTGCAATGGGGCTACCCCTATGTGTTTGAAGAGTTCCACTGGCACATAACGCTCAGTGGTCCGTTGACACACCACAGTGCGATGCAACGCGAACATTTCAGACTTGGTGCGTTACAACACTTTGAGTCACTGCCACCTATGTCGCTGGATGGTTTGGCTTTGTTTCGCGAGTCTGCACCTGGCGACGCGTTTGAATATGTGGCGCGCTGGCCGCTGTCTTTGCCATGAGCAAGCCACGTTTAATTTACGTCATGGGCCCGTCAGGCGTTGGCAAAGACAGCATCCTGAT
>CALBWZ010000397.1 GCA_937893415.1 uncultured Comamonadaceae bacterium
AGTAGCGCTAGGTTGTCGGCTTCTGGTTCGATTGCAATGACTTGTCCGTTGGCGCCAGCAAACTTGGATAACAAGCAGGTATACCACCCAAAATTAGCGCCCACATCTACAAAGATACCGTCTTGACTGTCGGCAAACAAATCTATCAGAAAGTTTGTATTGTTGGCCTCATATGTGCCGTACTTTGACAGGTACCAAGAAAATATGGTGTTGCTTGGGACTCTAAACGTTAGACCTGTGGCCGCAACAGTGTCCTGAAGAAATGCCTGCCGCCCCACTTTGATGTCCAACCAATGTTTGATGCCGTTCATGGCGCTGCTCACACTTCTAATTTTTGTTGGGACGTGCTGCATATTTTTATCGATCTTTAATTTGGACTGTTTGCTCAACCGCATCACATGCACTTCATCGATGGCTGTGTGGGTCGTGTTAAATCTGTTCATTTATACCTGACATGTCGTGCAAAGCATGCACACATGCTGTTCAAGCGTCAGTGGGTCATTCCCCGCTTATTCCACAACAGGCGCGTTCAGTCTAGTGGTGGTTTTATCTACAATTTGCACGGGGCCTAGCTGGGTGGGCGTGCACAGCGGCTGTTTAATCAAACCGCGTATGAGTTCGCAGTCTTGGCCGTTGGCTTCGCTGATGAGGTGGTCGGTTGGCGTTTTCCCGGTGGTGCCCCACACCCCTAGACTGGCCGATGTGAGCGGGTAGGACGCAATGAGTCCGCAACCACTCAGCAGCGTGGCCATTAGCAGGGCTAGGCTCAGGCCGTGTTTTGTGGCACTAATGCGGCTATTTGTCATAGTGCTGTGTACGTTATTACAAATAAAAACAGGTACATACCTTGCAGTTTGTACCTGTTTTATTGGATCACAACGGCTGTGACACTGCTACTGGGCAGTCGGTTCTACACCTTGCTTTTTGAGCAGGCGTTGGCTGCGGCCAAAGTCATCATATTGACCACGCGGCGCACCGTAGACGAGGGGTCCATGATGTGCGCTGGCACGCTGGTGCCCATGAGCATGGGGCCCACAGTGACGCCGTCGCTGCTGGTCATCTTGAGTACGTTTAACAAGATATTGGCAGAGTCTAAATTGGGGCAAATCAAGATATTGGCAGAGCCACTGAGTGTGGTGCTGGGCAAATAAGCTTGGCGCACCGACTCAGACAAGGCTGCGTCGCCGTGTAACTCGCCATCACACTCCACATCTGGATTAGCGGCGGCAAACAGGTCGCGTGCCAAGCGCATTTTCTTGGCTGATCCACGCTTGCTAGAGCCAAAGCTGGAGTGCGATAAAAAAGCCACTTTAGGAGGGATGCCAAAGCGTTGAACTTGTGCCACTGCCATGGTGGCAATTTCAGCCAGCTGTTGGGCGCTGGGATCTTCGTTGACATAGGTGTCTGCAATGAACAGCGTGCGGTTGTCGAGCATGAGGGCATTCAGTGCGCCAAATGTGGTTGTGCCTTTGGCGGCGCCCAGCACATCTTTGATGCGCTCTAAGTGGGTCTCGTAGGTTCCTACCAAGCCACACAGCACGCCATCGGCATCGCCAACCGCCACCATGAGGGCGGCAATGATGGTGTTGGAGCGACGTACGGCTGACTTGGCCATCTCTGGTGTTACGCCTTGGCGTCCCATCAGCGCGAGGTAGCGTTCCCAATAGCTTCTAAATCGTGGGTCGTCTTCTGGGTTGACCACTTCTATGTCCGTGCCTACACGCATGCGCAGCCCCGCTTTTTCGATACGTGCGCTGATCACAGCTGGGCGACCCACCAATATGGGTGTCGCCAAGTTGTCGTCAATTGCTTGCTGGGCGGCGCGCAGCGCGCGCTCGTCCTCGCCGTCTGCAATGGCGATTCGCTTGTGCTCTTGAGCCCCAGCTTTTGCCGCATTCACGACGGGCTGCATCAAAATACCAGTTTGGTAAATGAAGCGAGACAAGCTTTGGCGGTAGGCGTCCATATCGGTGATAGGACGTGTAGCCACCCCAGAGGCATGCGCTGCTGCGGCTACTGCTGGCGCAATGCGCAAAATCAAGCGTGAGTCGAATGGTTTGGGAATGAGGTATTCGGGGCCAAACACCAGCTCTTGTCCTGCGTAGGCGGCGGCCACTTCATCACTGGTTTCGGCCTTGGCCAAACCGGCAATTTGGCGCACACAGGCCAGCTTCATTTCTTCAGTTATGGAGGTGGCGCCGCAGTCTAATGCACCTCTAAAAATATACGGAAAGCACAGCACGTTGTTGACTTGGTTTGGGTAGTCAGAGCGCCCAGTTGCAATGATGCAGTCTGGCCGTGCGGCTTTGGCCAACTCAGGGCGAATTTCTGGTTCTGGGTTGGCAAGTGCCAAGATGACTGGTTTGTCCGCCATGGACTTGACCATGTCGACTGTCATCACGCCTGGCGCGGAGCAACCTAAAAAGACGTCGGCTCCGCTGACCACATCAGCCAAAGTGCGTGCGTCGGTTGTCTGTGCGTAGCGCGCTTTTGACTCGTCATAACCACCAGCACGCCCTTCGTATATGACGCCTTTGGAATCACAAACAAAGATATTTTCACGCGCAACACCTAAGCCCACCATGACATCTAGACACGCCAGAGCGGCTGCACCAGCACCTGAGACAGCAATTTTGACGCTACCAATGTCTTTGCCTGTGAGTTCCAGCCCATTCAGCAGCGCTGCAGCAGAGATGATGGCGGTGCCATGTTGGTCGTCGTGGAACACGGGGATGTTCATGCGTTCGCGCAGTTTTTTCTCAATGTAAAAGCATTCAGGTGCTTTGATATCTTCCAAGTTGATGCCACCGATAGTGGGCTCAAGCGCCGCGATGATATCAACCAGTTTGTCTGGATCGCGCTCATCAAGCTCGATATCAAACACATCGATACCTGCAAACTTTTTAAACAAGCAGCCCTTGCCCTCCATGACGGGCTTGCTGGCCAGCGGCCCAATGTCACCCAAACCCAGTACCGCAGTGCCGTTGGTTATCACTGCTACCAAGTTGGCACGCGAGGTGTACTCCGCTGCCAGTGTTGGGTCTTTTGCGATGGCCAAGCAGGGGTAGGCCACACCTGGAGAGTAAGCCAACGACAGATCGCGTTGGTTGGACAATGGTTTGGTGGGCGTGACAGATATTTTTCCGCGTGTAGGGAAGCGGTGGTAATCGAGGGCGGCGTCGCGCAAGTTGTCTTCTGCTGTTGACATAGGTTTGTCTCGTTGTGTTGTTTACTGCAATGGCTATGGATGTTGCGTCAGTTTTTCTAATAGCTCATAAACAGCTTATACGCGCTGGTGCGCATATTTAGGTGAAGCAGTTTTGCAAAAAGAGGTGCAATAAGTGCATCCAAAAGTTTGGAGTTAGTCATAAAGACTGCAATTAACAAGGACGTTTAAAACAGCACACCCTGATGTGAGGCTCTTTTTTTAAGGTTTAGGTTAACAAGTCGCGCAATGTACGCGCAATCACTTTGGTGGCGCGGCGCAGGTCTTCCAGGTCGATGCGTTCGTCGGCTCGTTTGGCATGTGACTCTAAAACGGTGCGCGGTCCAGCACCGTAAATAACGCCTGGAATGCCTCGCTCCACATACAAGCGTACATCTGTGTAAAGTGGCGTGCCCAATGCGGGAATGGGTTCGCCAAACACGGCTTCGCCATGTGTTTGCAGGGCGTCCACCAAAGGCTTGTTGCCGGCCAAGGGTTTCATGGCGTTGCATAGCAACATGCGCTTGACTGCAATGCTGATGCCAGCGTCAGTACGTCCTTTGTTAAAGCCATCTACCGCGTCTTGCATGACCTTGTGTAAGTTCGCCTCAACGTGGCTGGGGTTTTCTTCGGGGATCATGCGACGGTCTACTTTCATCACGACTTTGCCAGGAACCACATTGGTGTTGGTGCCACCAGCGATCATGCCCACATTCAAGTAGGGATGGGTGATACCTTCAACCAAAGAGGTGACCTGTTTGTAGATGTCGTTTTGTGCGTACAAAGCCGTCAGAATTTGGTTCGCACCTTGCAGGGCGTCAACCCCAGATTCTGGAATGGCTGCGTGTGCCATGTTGCCGTTGACCGTGACTTCCATTTGCAAGCAACCGTTGTGCGCTGTGACCACCTGGTAGCTAAAGCCCGCCGCAATCATCAGGTCAGGCTTGGTGAGGTTGTTGGCCAGCAGGTAGTCCGGGCCTAAAGCTCCGCCAAACTCTTCGTCATAGGTGAAGTGCAACTCGACTGTGCCTTTCAGCGCTGATTTAGATGCCAAGGCCTCGACTGCACGCACGGCAAATGTGAATGTAGAGAAGTCACATTTGCTGACAGCCGTTGCACGGCCGTACATTTTGCCGTCTACGATGTCGCCACCATAGGGGTCGTGTGTCCAGCCTTCGCCTGGAGGCACAACATCACCGTGTGCGTTGAGGGCAATGGTTTTTCCGCCAGCGCCAAATGGGCGTCGCACGATGAGGTTGGTCACTGACTCCAGGCCGTGTTCTCTGACCAACGCTAACTCCGGGGCGTATTGTTCAGCGGTGTAGCCAAAGTCCATTAGCAACTCGGACGTGCGAATAGCATGTGGCGTGTTGTTGCCTGGAGGAGAGTCTGTAGGCGTTGCCACCAGTTCTTTTAAAAACTGTATTTGCTCGTCAAAGTGCTGGTCTACCCAAGCGTCAATGGCTGCAAAGTCATGCGCATGGTCGGTGTTAGGTTGCTGAGCCAATGTATCTCCTGAGTCGGGATATTGATAAAAAAGAGGTTGGCGCTTTATGGCGCCAATTGTTTGAGTAAATGCGTAAAGGCATCTACGCACAATTGCATGTCGTCGCTGGTAGTCGACTCCAATGGGTTATGGCTGATACCGGAGTTTTCGCCGCGAACAAACAACATCGCTTGCGGCATAGCCTCATGGAGTTTCATGGCATCGTGCCCTGCGCCGCTGGGCATGCAAAAAACAGGCACCCCGGTGGACTGTACGGCAGCTTCCCAACGCGTTTGCCAGTCGGGTGCACTTGGGGCAGCGCTTGCTCTAACCGTGAGGTCTAGTTGCACGTGCACGCCGCGCTGCGCGCAAATGGTCTCAAGTGCTTTCACAATGTCGTCGTGCAACGCGTCGCGCTGAATATCGTTGGGGGCTCGCATGTCTAAGCTGAAATTGAATTTGCCAGGTACCACGTTGATAGAACCACTGGGGACTTCTTGTATGCCAATGGTGGCGACAGAGTCTCCGTCTTGCGCCGCACGTTTTTCTACATAGACGCCAAATTCAGCCATTGCTGCTGCGGCATCTCGCCGACGATTCATGGGTGTGGTACCCGCGTGGCTCGCAGTGCCTGTTATGCGGCCTAGGTAGCGCACGCTGCCATTGATGGAGGTGACAACGCCGAGCGGCAAATTCATTTCATTGAGAACTGGCCCTTGCTCAATGTGCACCTCAACAAAGCCTAGGTAGCGGCTTGTGTCACGTTGAATGCCGTCGATGTCGTCTACGTTTAAGCCAGCATGTCCCATGGCGTCACGCATAGCAATGCCATCAGCGTCGACTTGGTCCAGCCACGTCTTGTCGAACTGACCAATGAGCGCACCTGAGCCTAAAAATGTGGCCTTGTAGCGCTGCCCCTCTTCCTCCGCAAAGCCTACGACTTCAATGTTAAATGGCAGACGCCTGCCCTGGGCGTGCAGGACGCGTACGCACGCTATAGGCACATAAATACCGAGACGGCCGTCGTACTTACCACCGTTTCTAACGGTGTCGTAATGAGAACCAGTCAGCAAGGTTTTGGCGTCTGGTTGGTCACTGTTGTATATGCCCACCACGTTGCCAACGGCATCTATGGTGACGTTGTCAAAGCCACTGTCACGCATCGTAGTAGCTAGGCTGGCCGCAACTTGTTGGTGGGCTTGCGTCAGGTAGGTGACTGTTAGTTCGCCGCGTTCTGCGTAACCCGGGTCTGAAAACTGGGCCAAGCCCTCTTGCCAGTCCCACACCAAATTACCTTGCGTTGGGGTGACACCAAACAGGTCGTTGAGACGAATTTCAGCAATTCGGTGAATATGTCGCACGCACTCGTCGCGCTCAAAGTCAGTGTGGTTAAACAAGCGCCGCTCAACAGTGGCAATGACTTGCGCTTTGGTAAGCCCAGTGCCGCGAGGGCCGCGAACGGCGACCACAAACGGAAAGCCAAATTTATCTAGGTATTGTTGGTTGAGTTGTTGAATGTGCAGCAACTCGTCCGGTGTGCAATCGGTCAGCCCCGCTTGTCGTTGCTCTGTGGTGGATTCAGCTGTCAACGTATTGGTCTGCATGGCTTTGCCAGCCAATTCTGGGTGAGATCGAATCAACTCCAGCTTGGCGTCTACGCCACCTTCTTCAAGTACCAAGGTCATGGTGTGCTTAAGCGCAACAAGTGATGCAAATGGGCGATGCTCAAGTGCCGCTTTTGCAATCCACGGTGAGTGCTCGTATAGGCCATCTAGCATGGCTATAGCTTCTTCAGTTGAAGCGGTGTTGAGTTGTTCTAAGGTGTGGCTCATCGGTGTTCTTGTTTAGCCAGGGCAAGGGTGAGTAGCGCGCCAGTGGCGGGCGATATCTTGGCGTGTTGCAACCCATACGTGCTCATGGCTTGCTATGTATTCAACAAAACGCTTTATAGCCATAAAGCGACCTGGACGGCCAAGTAAGCGGCAGTGGATGCCAATGTTGAGCATCTTGGGTCGGTTCAAACCGTTTGGGTCACCCTCTGCGTACAAGCAATCAAAGCTGTCTTTGAGGTATTGAAAAAAAGGGTCGCCATGTGAGAAGCCTTGAGGCAAAGCGAATCGCATGTCATTGGTGTCTAAGGTGTAAGGCACTATGAGTTGTGTGGCTGTGTCGCCGTCTGACTTATTGACCTTCATCCAAAAAGGTAAGTCGTCGCCGTAGTAGTCGGAGTCGTATTCGAAGCCACCAAAGTCGGCCACCAATTGGTGGGTGTTGGGGCTGTCGCGCCCGGTGTACCAGCCAACAGGGCGTTGGCCCATGAGCGCAGTCATGATGTCCATGGCGCGCAGCATGTCATTGCGTTCTTGTTCAATAGGTGTGTGTTGATAATGAATCCACTTGAGGCCGTGACAAGCAATTTCGTAGCCTAATTCTTGAAACACTTTGACCATGTGTGGGCTGCGCTGCAAGGCAGTGGCCACGCCAAATACCGTGAGCGGCATGTCGTGTTGCTTAAATAGGCGTAGCAATCGCCACACACCAGCGCGAGTGCCGTATTCGTAAATGCCGTCCATGCTCATGTGACGGTCTGGGTAGCTGGCAGGATTGAATAATTCAGATAAGAATTGCTCAGAACCTGCGTCGCCGTGCAGCACGTTGTTCTCGCCGCCTTCCTCGTAATTCAGTACAAACTGCACAGCTATACGTGCTTGTTGAGGCCATTGGGCATGGGGAACATCCTCACCGTGACCAATAAGGTCTCGGGGGTAACTGGCTGTTGCGTCGTACATAAGTTGTGGTTATTTCCTGACTGAGTGGTTCAGCGCAGCGCTTCACTGATGTCCGCTGAGGGTTTGCGTTTGTTGAAGGTGAGGCTTTTTTCTACGTTGTCCAGGTGCTCGGTCATCAAGCGCACGGCTTCTGCCTCGTTTTTAAGTTCTATGGCTTCAACCAATCGATCGTGCTCTTCGCTAGAGCACTTCGCATCGCGTGCGGTTTGGTACATCAATGCAATGAGTGAGCAGCGAGAAATTAAGTCACCCAAAATTTCGGCCAGCACATCGTTGCCCGTGAGCTCTGCCATGCGCACGTGAAAATCACCTAGTAACTCGGTGCGGCTGGCGGCATCCTGGTCATGCAGTGCTTCGTGCTCTTTAGCAAGGTGTGCTCTAAGGGCTTTTATTTTTGCAGGTGTAGCGGTCTGCGTAAATTGTTTGGTGAGCTCTATCTCAAGCATGCGTCTGACAGCAAACACTTGCTTGGCCTCTTCTACAGATGGTGACGCCACAAATGCACCCCGAGAGGGTTCCATGCGAACAAGCCTGTTTTGGCTAAGCTGGAAGAAAGCTTGTCTCACCAAAGTGCGAGAAACGCCAAAGTGGTCAGCGAGCTTTTGTTCTGCTAATTTGGCGCCTGGTTGCAACCTGTGCTCAACGATCGCTCGTGAGAGCGATTGAACGATCATTGCGGTAGATGAGATATCCATACGTTTATGTTATTTCATTTTAAAAAATTGTATACAAATTCTGATGATTTTGGTAAACTGTAACACGAGATGCATTTAAATGTATTGACCGCAACACTGGCTTCAGATGGGGAGAAATAATGGGATTAAGCACGCACGTTTTAGACACCATGAATGGCTGTCCCGCTGCTGGAATGGCAGTGTCTTTGTATACAACAAACAGCGACAAAGCGGTGTTGTTAAAGTCTTTTTGCTTGAATGGTGATGGGCGAAATACCGACGGCTTGCTGATTGGGCATGACAGCCTGGCCATCGGTACCTACAGGTTGGTGTTTGATGTGGCTGCTTATTTTGCCGCCAAGGGCGTAGACCTGCCAACGCCCAATTTTTTAAACCATGTAGCTTTGGACTTTGGTGTCGCTAGCGCCACCGAGCACTACCATGTGCCGTTGCTGGTCAGTCCTTGGAGTTACGCCACTTACCGAGGCAGTTAAAGCTGCCGCCTATTGGTTAGTGCTGTGTAGTGCCCTGCGTGGCTATTTATTACGCTGGCCTTCGGTGAGTGTGCCCAGTTGAAACAAGCCAGACTTGTCATACAGCCAAACGTCTGTATAGATGACGCCAGGCATTTTAACTGGTGCAGGATAGGGGGCAGACGCTCTCACCAAGGCTTCAATGTCGGCGATGACGTTCGGTAAGTGGGTTGGGCCGCGGACCCAGCGAATGGCTGCAATGTCGCCCATGGTGTCTACGTCCAACTCTAGCACTGCAACCGCCATCAGCAGCGGTGGCATGCGGCCTTTGTAAATTCGGGCGCTGTTGTTTTTGTAAATGTGCTGGGCTGCATCCCGCCTATAGTTTGTGGCGTTGGCGGCTTGCGAAATGATGTCTGGTATCCGCGCAGCGACAGGAGCGGGCTGTGGTGCGGGCTGTGGTGCAGACGGTGGGGTAGGTTGCGGCGCAGGCGCAGGCGGGGGCGGTGCGGCGCAACTTGCCAACAGCATAGTTGCCAGCAACACCGCAGAATAAGTCAGTGTGTGGGGCGAGATGCGCCGTCCGAATTGTTTAGGTTGATTGCCCATGTTTACAGCGTTTCCTTGTTGCACAGTTGGTCTGTTGTGGCCACACAAGCTACAAGCAACTGTCGTTGTAAGACGCCCAAGACTAAACTACAAATGTGATGCGTGTTGGCGTTTGAGTGGTGGCCAAGTGTTTTCCCGTACAAAAAGACAGTTTTAAAATTATTCTTCTTACAAAAATTAACCTTCATTGGTTTTTATAACTGAAGTGTTTGTCCGTATTTAAACTCGACAGTTAAGATTTAATGAGCAACTCACCGCTGATAAAGCTACAAATAGTTAACTTTTAACATTTACCAAGCATTTACCATGACCCACATTACCCGCACCGTGCGTTTATTTTCACACGGTGAGTTTGTCGAACTATGGCGCCGTTAAGGGTGCCAGTTAGCACGCGTTGATCAGCGATTTCCAATCCCTTCGCATGGCTTTAGGTGCACAGCCCTTGGTGCTGGTGCGCGTGCACAGCGCCAAAGGCTCTGTGCCGCGTGGCCCAGGCACGTGGATGGCAGTAGGCTCATGGGGTCTCATTGCGACCATTGGCGGCGGCCACCTTGAATGGCAGGCTGTAGAACATGCGCAGCGGGTGCTGCAACGTGCGCAGAACTGCGATGAGGTGGTGCACTTCAAGCTAGGTCCAAGCCTCGGCCAGTGTTGTGGTGGGGCTTTAGCGGTGCGGTTTCAGTTCTTAGCCGCCTCATTGCATGAGGCGACAGTGGCCTCGCTGTTGCAAGCCCTTAAGCCCAGCTACCAAACTGTTGCACTGTTTGGTGGCGGTCATGTTGGGCACGCCATTGAGCGTACGCTGCGCGCGCTACCCTTTGATCTGACTTGGGTAGACAGCCGCGATGAAATTTTTCCTGACAGCGTGGGCGAGGGCGTCACGCTTGAACACTCCAATCCGGTTCAGGCCGCCGTTGCCGACTTGCCGTCGGGCGCATTGGTACTCATCATGAGCTTTAGCCATGCAGAAGATTTGGATGTGGTGGCGCAGTGTTTGAGCCGTCAGCGCGATGTGGGTGACTTGCCGTTTGTAGGTCTGATTGGCAGCCACACCAAATGGGCCACCTTTCAAAACAGGTTGCGTGAGCGCGGCTTCAGCGATGTAGAGTTGGCTCACATCACTTGCCCAATTGGCGTGCCTGATGTGGTGGGCAAAGAGCCCAGTGTGATAGCTGCTGCAGTGGCCGCCCAACTGTTGCAGCACCGGGTGGTGGCGTCTTAGTCTATCAATTAGGCTAGCTAGAATTCTGACTAGCTGGAGCTGCCTCGCTGTCCCAAGCGCCTGTAAAGCGTTGACCGGCTAATGCCTAACTGTTTGGCGGCCATGGCCACATTCCCCCTTGCATCATCGATGGCTTTGCGTACGGCGGCGGCTTCAATGTCGCGCAACGAATTGGCTGATGGGTTCAAGCTGTGGCCAAGTTGCCCCGTTGAATGTGAAGCCCTGTGTGTGTGTTTGCTGCTGGTAACGCTGAGCCGCAGCCCGTTCCATGTTGGTACAGTTTCTAACGGGGCGCCAGGTGCTCGGTTGGCTTGGTCGAACAGCCATTCAAAGGGTGCGGCGAACAAGTCACTGGCGTGTAGCATCTGTCCGCTCTGTTGTAAGGGCTGTCCCAACATGTTGCGCGCGTTGACGTTGGCAGCGGTCACCCAGCCGTCATGGTCTAGGCACACTAGGCCATCAGCGTCTTGTCCTGTTTGTTGGCCGGGCCAGTTCAGGCGTATGAGCAACTGGTGGTCGCGCTGCAATGTCAGTGCGTTTTCTATGCGCTGTGCCGAGTGGGCAACAAAGTGGTGTAAAGCCCCGTGCTCAGGTGTGTCTAGCCCGGTAATGTCCAGCATGCCAACGCAGGTGCCGTCTGGTCCTATCAAGGGAGCGCCTGCGCAGCTGTATATGTTCGTGGCGTTAAAAAAGTGCTCGTTGTGGTGCAGGTATACCGTGCGCTGCTCTTGAAGCGCACCGCCTATGGCTGTCGTGCCGACCGCTCGCTCAGACAGGTCAACACCCACGCGGGCGATGTTGTGCATGCGTTTGTCGTGCTTGATATGAGGTCCGTTGACGTCAATGACAACGCCTTGTGCGTTGGTCAGAATGGCAAAGTAGCGTGCATCTGCCACGGCTTGCAGCAGCTTGGCCATGACAGGCTGCGCTGCCTTGACCAAGTCTAGGCTTTCATCTGCAGCCGCTTTGGCGTTGCTGCGCTGAACATGGTTAAAAACAACGTCATCATCTGGGCGCTGGCCGTTGATTAAGCATCGCTGCCACGAAGCCATCAGCCAAGGCGCAACGTCGCACTGCTGCGTACCTGCACCAGACATGACTTGCTGCCTAGCTTTCGCTATAGCGTGTTGCCTGTGGTTGGTGGTTGTGTGCGTAATTGGGTTCACAGTGGGTACCAAGGGTTATCACCAGCGCAGTGTCAAAACAGTGTATCAAGTTGAGAATTTTCAAACAAGTTACCGTCAGCCATCGGGTTTCCCCTAGCCTGCTTTGCTGCTCAGTCATTCAGAGTAGACAGGTCACGTAATGTGCAGTCCAGCAAACATTTTTTGGAGACCGAAACCATGCTAGTGCAACTCACCGTGAACGGCAAGCCCGTTCAAGCCGACGTACCAGACAACACATTGCTGGTGCAAATGATTCGAGATACGTTGCACTTGACAGGCACGCACGTTGGCTGTGACACCTCACAGTGCGGCGCTTGCACCGTCATGATGAATGGCAACGCAGTCAAGTCCTGCAGCGTTTTGGCCGCGTCTGCCAATGGCGCAGATATTGGCACCATAGAGGGCTTGGCGCAGCAAGATGGCACGCTTCACCCGATGCAAGCGGCATTCAAAGAGTGCCATGGTTTGCAATGCGGCTACTGCACACCAGGCATGGTCATGAGCTCGATTGATTTGGTGAATAAAAACCCCAATGCCAGCGAGCAAGAAATTCGCGCTTCGCTAGAGGGCAATATTTGCCGCTGCACTGGCTACCAAAACATTGTTCGTGCAGTACAAACTGGGCGCGACGCCATGATGGCTTAAGTCTGTAGCCACTTAATTACTGTTTTTTGTTCCACCAGCCGGCCATTTTGCTTGCTGCATTGATCTTTTGAGGAGCGTCACCATGGGTGCAACTGAATTTTCGAAACTGCCACACATTGGCGAATCTGTTAAACGCAAAGAAGACTACCGGTTTTTGACGGGTGCTGGCAACTACACCGAAGACATCAACATCGCCAATCAAACCTACGCGGTATTTGTGCGCTCGCCGCACGCCCACGCCAACATCGTCTCCATCAACACAGACGCAGCTATGGCTATGCCTGGCGTTGTCAGCATCTTTAGTGGCAAAGACATTGAAGGAAAAATGGGTGGCTTGCCCTGCGGGTGGGGAATTACCAGCACAGACGGCACGCCTATGTCTGAGCCGCCGCACCCAGTGCTAGCTATTGGCAAAGTGCGCTATGTGGGCGACCACGTCGCCATGGTGGTTGCTGAGACAGTGCAACAAGCCAAAGACGCTGCTGAATATGTCGAGGTGGAGTACGAGGTGTTGCAAGCGTCGGTGACGTGCGAGCAAGCTCGCACCCATACCCCTTTGCACGCTGAAGCACCTGGCAACCATTGTTTTAAGTGGGGCATTGGCGACAAGGCAGGCGTGGACGATGCGTTTACTGGCGCGCACCACATAACAAAACTCGACCTCACCAACAACCGTTTGGTCCCCAACGCTTTAGAAACACGTGCAGCCATTGGTCACTACAACCGCGGCGCCGATGACTACACCTTGTATGTCAGCAATCAAAATCCACACGTTGAGCGTTTGTTGATGTGTGCGTTTGTGCTGAGCTTGCCTGAGCACAAAGTGCGTGTCATCGCGCCTGATGTAGGTGGTGGTTTTGGCTCAAAAATTTACCTATACGCAGAGGATGTTGCGCTGACTTGGGGGTCTAAGCAAATTAACCGACCCATCAAATGGGTGTGCGAGCGAAGTGAAGCGTTTCTAAGCGATGCGCATGGTCGTGACCATGTCAGCACGGCTGAAATGGCCATGGACAAAGATGGCAATTTCTTGGCTTTGCGCGTGCACACAGACGCCAACTTGGGCGCTTACTTGTCTACATTTGGCTCAGCTGTACCGACCATTTTGTACGCCACCTTGTTGGCGGGCCAGTATAAAACCCCGCAGGTCTATGTTGAGGTGGACGCTTGGTTTACCAACACCACCCCAGTAGATGCCTACCGTGGTGCAGGCCGCCCAGAAGCGTCCTATCTCTTAGAGCGTTTGGTCTCACGGTGTGCGTGGGAGATGAACATGTCGCAAGACGAGATTCGCAAGCGGAACTTCATTACCAGCTTCCCATACCAAACGCCTGTGGCCTTGCAGTACGACATTGGCGACTTTCCAGCGCTTATGGAAAAAGCTCAAAGTATGGCCGACACCGCAGGCTTTCCCCAGCGCAAAGCGGCGTCTGCGGCAAAAGGCCTGTTGCGTGGCATGGGTTACTCAAGCTACATCGAGGCTTGTGGCATTGCACCCAGCAATATCGCAGGCGCCTTGGGTGCACGCGCTGGTTTGTTTGAGTCAGGCGAGGTGCGTGTCAACCCAACTGGTGGCGTGACCGTGTTCACGGGCTCTCATAGCCATGGTCAAGGTCACGAGACCACGTTTGCGCAAATTGTTGCAGCCCGCTTAGGACTCGAAGTTGTCCAAGTTGACATCGTGCACGGCGATACCGGGCGTGTGCCATTTGGCATGGGAACTTACGGTTCACGTTCAGTCTCAGTTGGCGGAGCGGCCATCATGCGCGCTTTGGATAAAATTGAAGCCAAAGCCAAGAAAATTGCTGCGCACTTGTTAGAAGCCAGTGATGCTGATATTGAGTTTGCCAACG
>CALBWZ010000398.1 GCA_937893415.1 uncultured Comamonadaceae bacterium
ACGGGCAGCAGCGCTTGTGGGTTGATGGCCCGAAAGGCTGGGTTCAAGTGCGCATCAGCGCGCAGATCAACCGCCACATAGTCATACGCCAAACCTTTCAGGTTCAAGGCAATGCGCACACGGTGGGAGGTGGCACTTCTAAAAAAACTGTGTAACTGCATACTCAACCTTCTGTATTGCTGGACAAACAAAGCCACCGCCCTCTGCGTCCGGTAGACTGGCTGGTTGTCATTAATGCCTAAAAAAACCTCATCCTCCACACCAGCCTGTAATGACCGACAAGGATAGCGCACCGCCGCACACGCCCATGATGACCCAGTATTTGGGCATTAAAGCGCAATACCCCGACACGCTTGTGTTTTACCGCATGGGCGACTTTTACGAGATGTTTTACGCCGACGCCGAACGGGCCTCGGGCTTGCTGGACATCACGCTGACCACGCGCGGTCAATCGGCAGGACGGCCTATTCCTATGGCTGGTGTGCCCTTTCACGCGGCAGATGGCTACTTGGCCAAGCTCATTCGCTTGGGGGAATCTGTGGCTATTTGTGAACAAATAGGTGAAGTCACCGGCAAAGGGCCTGTAGAGCGCGCTGTGGTGCGCATGGTCACACCAGGCACGCTGACTGAGTCAGAGCTCATCAGTGACAAGGCCGAAGCCAAAGTCATGACCGTGCACCAAGGCCCTCGCAACATGCTGGGACTGGCGTGGTTGGCCATGTCCCAAGGCGTGGTGCACATAGCCCAATGCAAGCCTGATGAATTGGCGCAATGGGTTGCGCGCGTTGCGCCACAAGAGTTGCTGCACAGCGCAGACAACACCGAAGCCTTTGAAGCCATTCTTAAAGAGCTGGTTAGCAACGCCAGCGCTGCAGGCCAGCGCATGGCGCTCACAATGCGCCCAGCTTGGCAGTTTGACCCCGGCTTGGGGCAGCGCAAACTGCTAGAGCAACTGCAGACCCAAAGCCTGCAAGCCTTTGATGCACAAGGTTTAGACAACGCGCACGCGGCAGCTGGTGCGCTGTTGGAGTACGCACGTCAAACGCAGGGGCGTGACCTCATCCACGTGCGCGAGTTGCAAGTTGCAAGAGACGACGCGCTCATCAACTTGCCTGCCACCACCCGGCGCAACCTTGAGCTCACACACACCTTGCGCGGCGAAACATCACCCACACTGTTGTCGCTGCTAGACACCTGCTCCACTGGCATGGGCAGCCGGATGCTGCGCGAGTGGTTGCTAGCGCCAGAGCGCACGCGCGAGACGGCGCAGGCCAGGCTGCAAGCCATAGGCGTGGTGACTGGCGCTGGACCAGTGCACCACCAGCGCTTACAAACGCTGCTCAAGGGCTGCGGCGATGCCCAACGCATCACCGCCCGCATTGCGTTGGCGCAGGCCAAACCGCGCGAGCTGGTGGCACTGTGTGCCACTTTGAAACGCGCTGAACAGTTGGCACAGGCACTGCAAACACACACACCTGACGCGCTAGGCGACTTACTGGCCAAGTGGGCACAAGACCTCAACCCACCCCCAGAAGTGGTTCAACTATTGAGCGCTAGTTTGCTGGCTGAACCATCCGCACTCATTCGCGAAGGCGGCGTCATAGCCGATGGCTTTGACGCCGACTTAGATGAACTAAGGGGCATTGCCACACAGTCAGACGATTTTTTATTGACGCTAGAAGCCCAAGAGCGTGAGCGCACAGGCATCAGCAACCTTAAAGTGCAATACAACCGCGTGCATGGCTTTTTCATTGAAGTCAGCCAAGGGCAACTGGCACGCGTACCAGACAACTACCGACGCCGACAAACGCTTAAGAACGCCGAGCGCTTCACCACCCCAGAACTTAAGGCGTTTGAAGACAAAGCCCTGAGCGCCCAAGAGCGTTCTCTGGCCAGAGAAAAATGGCTTTATGACCAACTGCTAGAGCAGTTGCTGCAGTGGCTCACACCACTGGGCACCTTGTCACGCGCCTTGTCCGGCTTAGACGTTATATGCGCATTGGCAGAGCGTGCCCACAGCTTGAATTGGTGCGCCCCAACGTTTAGCAATGAGCCTGGCATACACATACAAGGCGGACGTCACCCGGTGGTTGAGGCCAGGCTGCAAGAAACCAACGCTGGCAGTGTGAACTTCATCCCCAATGACACCACGCTCAACGCAACAGCTAGGTTGCACATCATTACCGGCCCCAACATGGGCGGCAAATCCACCTACATGCGCCAAGTGGCCGTCATTGCACTGCTGGCCAGCATGGGCAGTTATGTGCCAGCCAACGCTTGCCGGCTTGGCCCGCTGGACGCCATACATACGCGCATTGGCGCGGCTGATGACTTGGCCAATGCACAGTCCACTTTCATGCTTGAAATGACTGAAGCTGCACAAATTCTGCACGCCGCCACGGACAGATCGTTGGTGTTGATGGACGAAATTGGACGCGGTACATCCACTGACGATGGCTTGGCCTTGGCCGCTGGCATTGCGACGTATTTGCACAACAAGTGCAAGGCCTTAAGCTTGTTCGCCACGCACTACTTTGAGTTGACCCAACTGCCCACCACCCACCACCAAGCCATCAATATGCATGTCAGTGCGGTCGAGTCGGGTAAGAATGGCATTGCGTTTTTACACCACATTGAGCCTGGCCCGGCCAGTCGCAGCTTTGGTGTACAAGTTGCTAAACTTGCTGGTATCCCAAGCGCTGTCGTGCTGCAGGCCAAGAACAGTTTGGCCAGCCTTGAGCACAGCAGCCACAGCAACCAGCCTCAAGTGGATTTGTTTGCAGAAGCCCCGCCCGAATTACACAACGAGCCCACGGCATTAGAGAGCGCAGTTGCACAACTCAATCCAGACACCATGTCGGCGCGCGAGGCATTGGATTGGGTCTACCACATCAAATCTTTGAGCCAGCGCAGCGTTTAATTTTTCACCTTTTTCTGTTCCAACATGACCTATTGTGTAGCCGTCAAACTCGATGCGGGTTTGGTTTTCTTGTCTGACTCACGTACCAACGCCGGTCTTGATCAAATCTCAACTTTTCGCAAGACCATGGTGTATGAGCGCAGCGGCGACAGGTTCATCACCCTGCTGTCTGCCGGCAACCTCAGCATGTCGCAATCGGTGAGAGAAATTTTACAAACGCACTGTATAGCTGGCACCCCAGACCAGCAGCCAATCAATATGTGGAATGCCACATCTATGTTTGAGGTGGCCCGCGTGTTGGGCGACGCCATCCGCTATGTGTATGAGCGTGACAGTGATGCACTGAAAGCTGCAGGCGTGGACTGTAATGTCACCATGATTTTAGGCGGGCAGGTAAAGGGCGAAGCCATGCGCTTGTTTCAGATGTACTCACCAGGCAACTTCATAGAGGCCACAACAGACACCCCTTTTTTCCAAATTGGTGAATCCAAATACGGCAAACCTGTGCTAGACCGCGTGATCACGCCAGCAACGTCTCTGGCAGATGCGGCCAAGTGCGTGCTGGTGTCCATGGACTCGACGCTCAAATCCAACCTGTCAGTCGGTTTGCCGCTGGACATGGTGATTTACCAAGCTGGTGACTTGCACAGCCACACCGTGCTGTGTATCGATGAAAAAAACCCCTACTTCCAGATGCTGCGCAACTGCTGGGGAGACAGCTTGCGCGCTGCGTTTAACAACCTGGAACAACCCGACTGGAGCCGCCAGCCCAGCGAGGACAACCCGCTGCGCAGCACCAGCAACGCCGCCATGGCATTAAGAAAAATCTGCTCACCTACAGATAAATTGATTTGACACAATGAGCAACACACCTGCAACGCCGCTGATTATTTTTTCGCACGGCAACAGTTTCCCTGGCGGCACTTACAGCCAACTGTTTAAAGGCTTGAATGCACGCGGTTACACCGTTAAGGCCATAGACAGATTTGGCCATGAACCGCACTACAAGGTCACCAGCAACTGGCCACACTTGGTCAAGCAGCTGCACGATTTTGCAAGCGCTGAAATGCACAGCGCCGGCCAAGATGCGTGGCTGGTAGGTCATTCTTTGGGCGGTATTGTGAGCCTGCTGTGCGCGGCCAAACACCCGATGTTGGGCGGTCACCGGGTCAGGGGCTTGCTCTTGCTGGACTCACCTCTCCTGACCGGTTGGAAAGCCAAAGCATTGGCCGCATCCAAAATCACGCAACTGATTGGTGCTGTTTCTCCCGGGCGAATCAGCAGCAAGCGCCGCAATACTTGGCCTAGCCGAGAGGACGCGTTTCAGCATCTCAGTAAAAAACGTGTCTTTGCCAGCTGGGAGCCCAGCGCACTGGCCGACTACATGACACACGGCTTTGAGGATGTACTTGACGCGCACGGGCGCGCACAGTGTGTACTGCGCTTTGACCGCGACATAGAAACCCAGATTTACAACACACTGCCGCACAACGTAGACGCCATGCTGCGTCGCCACCCTTTGCAATGCCCCATGTCTTTCATAGCGGGCACCCGCTCGGCGGAAATGCGCCAGGTTGGTGAGGGCCTGTCGCGCAAACTGGTGGCGTCTACCGCGCCGGGGCGGTGGCAACATCTTGAGGGCACACACTTGTTTCCAATGGAGTCACCTGCCAAGACTGCCGCCGCTGCAGTGGTGGCTTTTCAAGCCATGTGCCACGAGCAACCACGCTGGTAACAACTGGTTGCTCAAAGGATTAATTAGACCGTGGGGTCTGCTCCGCCAATGGAGTCTAAGAAGGCTGCTCTGCAACGTCGCCAATAGCGTCAGCGTCTCCAGTGTCGGCCATGTCGTGCTCTCAGGGATCTGGCGTACGCGGGTCAAGTTGTTGCAAAGCGCTTTCCATGCCGCTACCAACCACCACGTAGCCCACTTTGTCTTCAGGTGCAACTGGCGGCACAGCTCGAATCCGCAACAACACGTGGACGGCCAATACGGCGCACACAGCGGAGAAGTACAACATCAGGCTACCTGGCCCGCCTGCGTCCATTAACAGACCCGCCAGCGTGGGGCCAATGGCTGCACCAATACCGTGGACCAGCAACAAACCACCAGTCACTTCCAGGGTACGCGACACATCAACCATATCGTTGGCATGGGCCACGCTCAGGCCGTACACCGTAAACAACACCCCACCTAAAGCGACGCCAATCGGCACCAAAGCCCACGTCCAGCTCAGCGAAGAGCTGTAGGCCAACAGGGACAGCACCGCCGCAATCAACAGTGCAGACAACAACACCAAACGCCTGTCTATGCGATCAGACAAGTGACCAACAGGCCACTGGAAAATGGCCCCGCCCAAAATAGTTGCGGCCATAAAAGAAGCGACACCTGCGCTGTCCAAACCCACGCGTTGTGCAAACAAAGCACCCAAACCGAAAAAAGCACTGTGAATGAGACCCGAGGCAAACGCACCGCTTACACCCAGCGGGGTGGTGTGCCACAAACTGCTGATGCTCAGCCGCGGCGGCTCCACTGGGTCCGGTTGCGTCACGGGGGCCAACGTAATAGGGAGCAAGGCGAATGACAGCAACACAGACACCATGGCAAACGGCAAAAACCCAACCGAGTCACCCACCAAAATGAGCCACTGCCCCACGGCCAAGGCCATGAAGGAAACCAACAGGTACATAGAAAACACGCGACCACGTTGGTCTTTGGGCGCCAAGGTGTTGAGCCAGCTTTCGATCACGATGTACAAACCCACCAAGCAAATACCCGTCACCAGTCGCAAGCCACCCCAAAACCACGGGTTGATCCATACAGCGTGAAGAATTGGCATGGTCGAGGCAATGCTGGCCATGGCTGCGAAGGCACGGATATGCCCCACTCGGGTAATTAGAGCCGGACAGAAAAACACGCCTGCCACATACCCGGCGAAGTAAGCGGACGTGATAAGGCCTGTCACCACAGTCGAAAAATCCGCCATGCCCGAGCGCAAACCTACTACCGAGAACAGCAAGCTGATCCCCACGATGAGCATCGCAACACCACTCAAGATGGCGACTAAATGACCTCTTAAATCACGCATGGTGTGCTACGCAGCCCATTCAACCCAACCTGTAGCGGACGTGAGCAAAATGACACACCCAAACGCCACACGGTACCAAGCGAAAGGCATAAAACTGTGGGTAGAAATATAACGAAGCAGCCAGTGAATACACCACCAGGCACTGAAAAACGCCACCACAGTGCCCACTGCAAACATGGGCACGTCGCCCCACGCCAGCAAAGCCCGTTCTTTGTACAAGCTGTAAACACCAGCACCAATGAGCGTGGGAATGGCCAAGTAAAAAGAGAAGTCCGTGGCAGCTCGCCGGCTAAGGCCAATCAGCATGCCGCCAATAATGGTGGCACCGCTGCGGCTGGTGCCAGGCACCATGGCCAAGCATTGAATCAAACCGACCTTGAGGGCGTCCATGGCACTCATCTCATCAACGCTGTCCACACGCACGGTGGTCGCTTGGCGTTTTTCAGCCCACCAGATAATCACGCCGCCCACGATCAACGCCACGGCCACCACGTTGGCATTGAATAAGTTCTCTTTGATGGCCTTGCCAAAAGCCAAGCCCAGCACCACTGCGGGGAAGAAAGCAATCAGCACATTGCGGGTGAAGCTTTGCGCCTTGGCCTGTGTTGGCAGTTCGCATACCGTAGACCAGATGCGCTGCCAGTACACCAAAATGACAGCACATATAGCGCCTGTTTGAATGGCAATATCAAATACCTTGGCTTTTTCGTCATGAAAACCAATCAACGAACCCGTCACGATTAAATGACCTGTAGACGATATGGGCAAAAATTCTGTAATGCCCTCGACCAAGCCCATAACGACGGCTTTGGTCAGCAGTAAATAGTCCACGGTTGATGACTTTCCGCCCCACAATAGGGCTTAAACAGATGCAATGGCGCTCATTCTAATGGTGATAACCAGTCAACCACACCAAAGGAAGTGGACTATGCGCAATAAGTGGCCATACAGACCGCATAAAATCAATGGCTTAACTTATCTTTTCACGCAACTACCTGACCTAACAGTCCCCAATTGTGACCGACAGCAACACCAACGACTCAGCATCAAAGCCCAGCAATTTTTTACGCCAAATCATTGAGTCAGATTTGAGCAAAGGCACTTATGCCCAACGTTTATGGGCGGGTCAGCCATCGATTGGCACATTGCACGCCTTGGGCCAACCAGACCCCGCCAAGATCCGAACACGCTTTCCACCAGAGCCCAACGGCTACCTGCACATCGGTCACGCCAAAAGTATTTGCCTGAACTTTGGGTTGGCGCAAGACTATAACGGTGTGTGCCACTTGCGTTTTGATGACACCAACCCTGAAAAAGAAGACCAGTCTTTTGTTGACGCCATAGAAGACACTGTGAAATGGCTTGGATTTGACTGGCAAGCCTTTGACACCAGCCATAGGTTTCAAGCCAGCGATTACTTTGAAACCATGCACAGCGCTGCCCTGTATCTCATCGAGCAAGGTCTGGCTTACGTCGATGAGCAAAACAGTGAGGACATGCGCAACAACCGAGGTGATTTTTCTAGACCGGGCGTTAACAGCCCGTTCAGAGACCGATCAGTGGCTGCCAACCTAGCCCGATTCGCCCAAATGCGCGCAGGCGACTTGCCAGATGGTGCCGCTGTTGTGCGCGCCAAAATCGACATGGCCAGCCCCAACATCAACATGCGCGACCCTGCCATATACCGCATCAGACATGCCCACCATCACCACACTGGCGACACATGGTGTATCTACCCCATGTACACCTTTGCGCACCCCATTGAGGATGCGCTAGAAAATATCACGCACAGCATTTGCACATTAGAGTTTGAAGACCAACGCCCGTTTTACGACTGGTTGCTGGAGAAGCTAAGCGCCGGCGGCATAGTCAATAGCCCACCACCCAAGCAGTACGAATTTGCCCGTTTGAACCTCACCTACGTGGTCACCAGCAAGCGCAAACTGGCACAACTGGTGGTTGACAACCACGTGCAGGGCTGGGATGACCCACGCATGCCAACCATCGTGGGCTTGCGCCGGCGTGGCTACACACCGGAGGCCTTGCGCTTGTTCACGGACCGCATTGGTGTGTCTAAATCAGATTCTTGGATTGACTACGCCACGCTAGAGGGCAGCTTGCGCGACACCCTAGACACCAGCGCGGCGCGTGCCATGGCCGTACTAGACCCCATCAGGCTGCACATTGAGAACTGGGGCGAGCTTATGGGCGTAGGCGCTCTGGATACCTGCACCGCACCCGTTCACCCCCACCACACTGAGCGCGGAGAGCGCACATTCATGTGTGGTGCCGACCTGTGGATAGAGCGAAGTGATTACGAGCAAGAGCCTGCCAAGGGCTACTTCCGATTATTTCCTGGCAACAAAGTGCGCCTCAAATATGGCCACGTTGTAGAGTGCATTGGCGCCAACTACAACGCCGCAGGCGACATTGAGCAAGTCAACGCCCGTTTGGTACCCGATACCAAAAGCGGCACACCTGGTGCATCCGCTATCAAGGTGAAAGGCGTCATCACTTGGGTGGGCGACAGCGATGCGGTATCGGCGCCCGTTCGCTTGTACGACCGCCTGTTTCAAGAGGCACAGCCAGATGCAGGCGGGCGGGACTTTATTGCCGCGTTAAACCCCAACAGTTTGCTGACGGTACAGGCCAAGTTAGAGCCCAGCCTGTCACAAGCCACGCCTGGCACCAACTACCAGTTTGAACGCCTTGGCTACTTTGTTGCTGACCACATAGACAGCACGTCAGGCGCACCAGTTTTCAACCGCATCGTGGGCTTAAAGGACACGTGGACAAGCAAGTAATCAGACTCTTACCAACTTGATGTCCAGCCAAGTTGACACACATTGGAGGTCTGATGCAGCTTTCAAAGACCATGCCATGCTGATTCACATTCGTGCACACCTTGTTGCTGCACGGCACATCTTGTGTGGCCCTAGTCACGCACAAATTGCAGGCAGTGGCGTTGTCAACAAGCTGGCTGGCTCCCCGCTGATCAGTCGACACATAGAAGCCACAGACAGCCTCAACGGGCCAATCAACCGCCGGGTTGACGTGGCGCTGCTCTAAACCATGGTGCTGTACTTTGAAGACGATGATGTCTTGGTCATCAACAAGCCTGCTGGTATTTTGTCGGTTCCCGGACGCGGCGCAGACAAACAAGACTGCATGTTGTCGAGACTTCATGACAGTGGCCACAGCGCCCTGGTCGTACACAGGCTAGACACTGCCACCTCTGGGTTGATGGTGTTTGCAAAACATCTGCCTGCCCAACGCGCTCTGAGCCATGCGTTTGCAACGCGTCAAACCCACAAACTCTACGAAGCGGTTGTTGAAGGTCACCCTATTGGACACATCACACACCGTGCGAGTGAACAAGGCATTCAACCAACCAGTGGTGATGAATGGAACAGCATAGAGGCCTCGCTCATCATTGACTGGCCCAACAGACCCATGTCCAAAGTATGCGAACAAACAGGAAAAGCCGCCCTCACGCGCTGGCAAGTCATCACGCCATCTCAAACTGACGCAAACCACACACGCTTGCGACTGCAACCGGTCACTGGACGCACACACCAACTGCGCGTTCACCTTATGCACATCGGCCACCCTATAGTGGGAGACGCCTTGTACAACCAGGCTTATCAACACTTAACCAACGAGGGCGAGCACGCGCCCGCACGTTTAAAGCTGCATGCCACCCATCTGAAGGTGCCCCGTATGCAAGGCGAAGGGGCTTTTCAATGGCACTGCCCAGCACCGTTTTGACAACGGACGGGCAACACGCGTGACTCGCCAAGGCCTGAGCTGCTGCTACCATGTGCGCCACTCTTACCCCCAACCCATTACCGAAAGACATGCATGACCCAAGACGTATTTGTTGTGAGCGCTGTGCGCACGGCTATTGGCACCTTCGGCGGCTCTTTAAAAGACACGCCGCCCATTGCTTTGGCCTCGTTGGTGGTGCGCCAAGCACTAGAGCGCGCAGAGATAGACGGCAACAGCGTGGGCCATGTCGCCTTTGGTCATGTGGTCAACACAGAGCCGCGTGACATGTACTTGTCCCGTGTGGCTGCCATTGACGGCGGCTGCGGACAGCAGACCGCTGCTTTTAACGTCAACCGTTTGTGCGGCTCTGGCTTGCAGGCCATTGTTTCTGCAAGCCAGTCCATCATGCTAGGGGATACCGATGTGGCCATTGGCGGCGGCGCAGAAAACATGAGCCGCGCGCCCTACGCCAGCTTGAGCACACGCTTTGGTGCACGCATGGGTGACGCCAAATTGGTAGACATGCTCTTGGGCGCATTGCATGACCCATTTGACAACATACACATGGGCGTCACGGCAGAGAACATTGCAGCCAAATGGGGCATCAGCCGCGACGAGCAAGATGCCACTGCGGTTGAAAGTCACCGCCGCGCAGAACGCGCCACCAAAGCGGGCTACTTCAAAGACCAAATCGTGCCTGTCATGCTCAAGTCGCGCAAAGGCGAAGTGGCATTTGAAGTTGACGAGCACTTTAGGTCCAATTGCCAGCCCGAGGACATGGCCAAGCTCAAGCCCGTGTTTTTAAAAGAAAATGGCACCGTGACCGCAGGCAATGCGTCAGGCCTGAACGATGCCGCTGCCGCGGTGGTACTCATGAGCGGCCAAGCCGTTAAAGCACAGGGTGTCAAACCCCTGGCACGCTTAGTGGCTTATGCGCACGCTGGCGTAGACCCACGGTTTATGGGCATTGGCCCAGTACCTGCCACACAAGCTGCCCTCAAAAAGGCAGGTTTAAGTGTGGCCGATTTAGACGTCATTGAAGCCAACGAAGCTTTTGCTGCGCAGGCCTGCGCAGTCAGTAAAGATCTAGGCCTAGACCCAGCAAAAGTTAACCCCAACGGCTCTGGCATTTCGTTGGGACACCCCATTGGCGCTACTGGCGCACTGATTACAGTTAAAGCCATTCATGAACTGCACCGCATTCAAGGCCGCTACGCGTTGGTCACCATGTGCATAGGCGGCGGTCAAGGCATTGCCGCCATTTTTGAACGGGTGTAGGGGCTGGGCTTCGAGGCTTACCCCCCCCCACTTCGCCGTCGCCTTGGAAACTGCCTGCTCTGAAGGTCAGTACCAAGGTGTCGCGCCAACCAAAATCTTGCAATGGTTGTATCGGTGTGGTTTCGTGAATCACTTTGGCGTCGTCCAGTAGCAAGGTCGTCCAAGGCTGGCTCATGGTGAAGCGCTGCCCGCTCGGGCCGTTGGCCTCGAACACACGGCTTTCGCCACCTTTCACCGACATACGCTCGACCAGGCACACCATCACCAAATCAACGCCATCTCTGTGGGCACCCTCAGGTGTGGGGCGACCGATACCGTCGCTGGTATCAATGCGAAATTGATGCGCTTCAACAAACCACGGCTGGTGGCCGCGCAACGCGCTGGCAACTTGTGCCCCAGATGTGAGCAAAGCAAGCCATGCTTTGTTGTGCAACACAGCATCACTTATCGGTTCAAACCAGCGCTGCATACCGCCGTGCAAAGCGTTGTATGACAGCGGCTGCCAGTGGGCACGGTGCGGGGCAATGCGCACTGTGTCACCGGTAACCACAGCACAACTGTGGCGGCGTTTGCGGTATCGGCCACCATCTTTGAGGTAATGGTCAACGGCCAAGTCACCCCAACTAGATTGCAATGCCCCCAGCTCGGTGCGCTCGCAGTTCAGCCACTGGGGTATTTCATGCGCGTCTAAAACGGCAAAACCGTTGACTTGAACGTGGGCGTGCAGTTGCGCCAGAGGCGCGGTTGGAGGAGCGAACAATATTGTCATAGCGCCATTATCTGCCCACAGATTCGGGAAAACCTGATTGCCATTGCAACGGCGATGGGAAATACTTGTCTATGACACCGATAGAATCTGATGCAGCAATCCCCCCGATTGCTGAGACCAATACCGCGCCGCACAGCAACATAGAGGCCGCGCCGGATCAACGCAATGACGCAGCGTCACCACAGCTGGTGGCGGCCTTGTTGCCCATCAACACCGTAGGCCTCAATGAGCCACTGCAATGGCTTAGTTTGGGGTGGCAAGACTTTACACAGGCTCCCAAGCTGGGCTTGTTGTATGGACTGTGCTTTTTTGTCATGGGCCACGCCCTGTTGCTGGCATTTAAATCTGCGCCGCTCTACGTGCTGGCCTTAGGTGCCAGTTTTTTAATGGTGGGGCCCTTCTTATCGCTGGGTCTCTACCAAATAAGCCAAGACTTACAAGCCTTACAACAGCCCACACTCAAGCGCTCTGTGTGTGCTTGGCAACCCATCGCATCACCGTTGACATTGTTTGCCAGCGCATTGTTGGTAAGTGGCATTGTGTGGGGTGGCGCTTCCTTGCTGTTGTTTACGCTCAGCTTTGACACCATGCAGTTGAACAGCAACACGTGGACAGCATTGCTAAGCCTCAATAATCTCAGCCTCTTGGTGGCCTACTTGGTACTTACCGCCGCATTCGCCGGGCTGGTTTTCACCACCAGTGTGATCGCCATGCCCATGATGTGTGACAAGCGTGTGGGCGCAAGAACGGCAGGTTTAACGAGTGTCCGTGCATGCCAAAAAAATCCAGGCACGATGACGTTGTGGGCCATGCTGATTGCGGCACTCGTGGTGGCAGCCATGCTGCCATGGTTTGTTGGCTTGTTGGTCATTGGCCCAGTACTTGGGCATGCCACATGGCATGCATACCAAGCACTTGTGGTGCCGCCGCTGCCCTACGCACCGCCCAGCCAATAACGTCAGCCGATTGGGTTAGGCGTTCACATCGACCACCACGCGGCCTGTGATGTTTCCAGCCATGAGATCTACACCGACCTGAGGCGCATCAGCCAAGCCAACCTCGGTGGTCAGGCTGTCTAATTTATCTAAATTTAGATGCTGTGCCAACGCCAACCACGCCGACTCGCGCTTGGCCATAGGCGCCTTGACACTGTCGATACCGCACAGTGTGATACCGCGCAATATAAATGGTGCTACGCTGGCCGGGAAGTCCAGTCCTTGGGCCAGACCACAAGCAGCCACAATGCCGCCGTAGCGAAGACTGGCGCAGGCATTGACCAAGGTGTGGCTACCCACGGCGTCCACCACGCCAGCCCAACGCTCTTTTTGCAGCGCCTTGCCAGGCTCGTTGAGCAAACTCCGGTCCATCACCTCGTGAGCGCCAAGACTCTTTAAATAACCGTGCTCACTGGCCTTGCCAGTGGCTGCCACCACGCTGTAACCCATGTCTGACAACAACAGGGTGGCGATAGAGCCCACTCCGCCCGTTGCGCCTGTCACCAAAATTTCACCACTACCCGGTTCTACACCACCGCGCTGCAGGGCTTGAACACACAACATGGCCGTATACCCAGCCGTGCCAATCGCCATAGACTGTTTGGCGCTGATAGCGATGGGCCGCAGTTGCAACCAGTCGCTGTGCACGCGCGCCATTTGCGCCAAACCGCCGCTGTGCGTTTCGCCCACACCCCAACCGTTGAGCAACACCTCATCACCCGCTTTGAACTTGGTGCTGGCACTGCTGACCACTTTGCCAGCCAAGTCGATGCCCGGCACCAAACTGGGTTTACGCACCACCGGTGATTTGCCAGTGATGGCCAAGCCGTCTTTGTAATTAACGGTGGAGTAGTCCACCTGTACCACCACATCACCATCAGGCGAGAGTTGCTCGAAAAAGTCTGCTGTGCTCATCTCTTGCAATGCGCATTGGTAGGTGGGCTCTTTGTCTATGCGTAGTAATTTCATCATGTGTTGTGTGTGCTTTAAATGTAAGTTGGGTATTTGCAGTGTGGTTGAAAGTGTGTATGTTGGGTTGTGCTGTAGCTGTGGGTGGCGGTTTAAGTAGCAGCCGCACCAGATTTGGCATCTTCTTTGGCTTGTTCTTGCAGCGCTCGCCACATCACTTTACCGCTACCGCTTTTGGGCAGCTCATCCAGAAACTCTAGCAGCCTTGGCGCTTTGTAGACCGCCATTTCCTCGTGGCACCAACTCAGTAAGTCTTGTTCACTGACGCTGTGACCCGCGCGCAACAC
>CALBWZ010000399.1 GCA_937893415.1 uncultured Comamonadaceae bacterium
CGATTTGCTAGCTATCGCTCCTTATTACGTGCAGTGGTTTGTTCCCGGCTACGACTTGCGGGTACTGCGGGTGTTGCGTTTGATACGGGTGTTAAAGCTGTCGCACTACAGCTCAGCCATAGAAGATTTGATTTCAGCCATCAAATCAGAGGCAAGGGCTTTTTATGCCACCCTGTACATATTGTTAATCGCAATCTTGATGTCCTCTTCCCTCATGTACTTTGCAGAAACTGAGAGTCAGCCCGAAAAGTTTGCCTCTATTCCTGATGCCATTTATTGGGCCATCATCACACTCACCACGGTGGGCTATGGCGATGTGAGCCCCAACACTTGGGTGGGTAAAGTAATTAGCGTGATTACCGCGTTTCTTGGCGTGTGTACGGTGGCGATGCTGACTGGTATCGTAGCTTCTGCATTTTCTAATCAACTGGCCAGACGCCGTGTGATTTTTGAGAACCAGCTGCGTATCGCCATGGAAGATGGCGAGATCAGCAACACCGAGCAATTCCACTTAGAAAGTCTGAAGGAAGAGTTCAACTTGTCTGATGAGCAAGTTCAGGCGCTGATGGCTAAAGTGGGGAGAGAACTGAACAAATGAACCACCACGGTAGCAATACAAACACCACCGACGCGGCTGAGACCAACAACCCAGCACATACACCCCTGCAAAATGCACCCCACAGCGTGGCCATGCACGCGCAGTTGGTGCAGCAACAGGTCTTAATCAACGGCCTTGGCTTTGGTGGCCTACTGCCTTTTTACGGCATGGCGGCAACAGTGGCTTGGGGTCCAGCTAACTTACATCAGTGGGCACTGACTGCGCTGTCGGTTTATGCAGGCATCATCATTGCGTTTATTGGTGGCATTTCTTGGGCGCTGGCACTTATTTGCACGCCGTCAGTGCGCATCACACAGGCGCTGCTCATTTGGAGTGTGGTGCCGCCACTGCTGGCAGCAGCCAGCTTTATGGCAGACGTGCAAACTCGGTTGTGGCTGATGGTGGTGGTGTTAGCCCTTGCGTGGATTGCAGACAAACGCTTTGCCATAGCACTTGGCCTACCCGCCCAGTGGATACAACTGCGCGCTGCCCTTAGCTTGCTGGCA
Organism: uncultured Comamonadaceae bacterium; assembly: GCA_937893415.1. Lineage (GTDB taxonomy): Bacteria > Pseudomonadota > Gammaproteobacteria > Burkholderiales > Burkholderiaceae_C > RS62. Next base: position 1,105 of record CALBWZ010000399.1, read on the forward strand.
ATCGGTGCGCTCAGCTGGGCGGCACAACAGGCCTAGGCGCTGGACAGGACAGGACAGGACAGGACAAGCATCAGTTGTAACGCCAGCACAACTGATCAGACGGTCAATGCACAACCCTACTGACCACAATTCAAATGAGTTTGTAAACTGTTTAAGCTCAGTCTATGCCGTCAACCAACTCCACATAACCAATAGAGTTGTTCAAGCGCAGCGGCAAGATGGATTGGTAATCCGCGCTGCTATGCCAAGCTTGTGCCTGCTCACGGCTGGGGAACTCAATGACCACATGGCGAGTGGGACTGGTATTACCATCCAACGCTGTAGCGGCCCCGCCACGTACACGGTAATGCCCACCGAAGGCTGCAACCACCGCTGTCACCTTCGCACTATATAGAGCGTAGCCTTGGGCATCGGTAATGCTAATTCGACCTATTACATAACTTTTTGGCATGTTGTTACTCGTTTCGTTGTGTGTCAGTAGGTGCTGTGTTTAGTGAACAAATTCAATCTGCACTTTTAAAGATTTGGACTTGTCACCCGCCATATCAAATGCAGCATTCACGTTAGCAACAGGCTGAACGCTTGTAATGACAGGCCGGCCATCCACCAGACGGTCATTCAAAAATCGCACCGCTGTAGCAAACTCTTGGTGAAAGCGAAAAGTACCGCGCACATCGATTTCCTTTCCTACGATTTGACTTAACGGTATATTGACTTCCGCCCCGACGCCCACCACGACAACCACACCGCGCGCGCGCACAACATCCAAGGCGTTCAAGAAAGCAGGCGCGCTGCCGGACGCTTCAAACACCACGTCAAAGTGGCCCTTATCTGCTGTGTAGGCATTCAACCCTTCTGGGTCTGTTGCCAAGTTAACGACCTTGTCGGCACCCATTGCGCTGGCGCAAGTCAAGGGCAAATCAGCAATGTCGGCGGCCACTATCGTGGCGGCGCCCGAACGGCGTAATGCGCCAATGAGCAAACTGCCAATGGGCCCACAACCCGTTACCAACACGTTTGCACCCAACACGCCGCCCGCGCGCTGTATGGCGTGTAGACCCACAGACAGGGGTTCGGCAAGGGCAGCCTCAGACAGCGTCACATGATCAGCAACTTGGTGCACCTGGTAGGGGTACAACATGATGTACTCACAAAAGGCACCTTGTATGTGCGGAAACGGCATGGCACTGCCGTAAAAACGCATGGTCAGGCACTGGTTGTGAAGACCCATTTGGCAAAAGCGACAATGACCACAAGGCCGCGACGGGCTGATGGCAATGCGCTCACCGATGTAACGCCCTTCTACCCCCTCGCCTATGGCATCAACCAGGCCTGACACCTCGTGTCCCAAGGCCAATGGCTCTTTGATTCTCACTGAGCCAAATCCGCCGTGTTGGTAGTAGTGCAAATCCGATCCACAAATGCCACCAAAGGCAATTTTGGCTCGAATCATACCTGCGCTGATGTCTGGCTTAGGCTGGTTTTCAACATACAGCTGGCCAGCGCCAGCGCAAATAACGGCTTGCATATGAAGTCCTTACAGTGAGGCGGTAACACCGCCGTCGACATACAAAATATGTCCATTAACAAAACTAGAGGCATCACTTGCCAAATACACTGCGGCAGGTCCCAACTCTTCAACGTTTCCCCAACGCCGGCTGGGAGTGCGGTTCACCAACCATTCTGTGAATTTTTCGTCAGCAACCAATTTCTCGTTGAGCTCTGTTTTGTAGTAGCCAGGGCCAATGCCATTGACTTGCAAGCCCAATGGGCCCCAGTCAATGGCCATCCCTTTGGTCAACATCTTTAAGGCACCTTTGCTGGCCATATAAGGCGCGATGCCCGGGCGACCAAGCTCACTTTGAACTGAGCAAATATTGATGATTTTCCCTGTGCCGCGTGGAATCATTTTCTTGGCCACTGCTTGCCCTACATAAAAGGCACTGTCGAGGTTGGTTTGCAACAAACGACGCCAGTTGTCCACATCAAATTCATGCAAAGGTGTACGGATTTGTATGCCTGCATTGTTGATCAATATATCCAATGGTCCTTGGGCATCTGTTGCTGCGACACCCGACTGCACGGCTTGCGCATCGGTCACATCAAATGCGCATGTGCTGACGTCTAGTCCCAGATCAAGCAACTTTTTTTCCGCCTGTGCAAGACGCGTTGTATCCCGCCCATTCAACACAACATGTGCGCCAGCCTCACACAAAGCTTGCGCCAGTGCATAGCCAATACCCGTTGATGAGCCTGTAATGAGAGCCCGACGACCATTCAGGCGAAAGCGTTCTAAAACCGACATGAGTTACTCCTAGCTTATGCAGGGCGAGTGCGATGGCAAGCCTATGGCGACGCGGACATGCGCAACCATATCAGGGACGCTTTGCGCCATTGACAGGGTCAACACATCTGTTTCATGTGGCTCGGGACGTTCCAACGTGTCAAATTGCGTTTGCAACAGCGACGTCGGCATGTAGTGACCAGCCCGTCCTTGCAGACGAGACATGACGAGGTCAATGGGGCCATCTAAAAATACAAAGTGAACACCAGGGCAGGCTGCACGTATGGTGTCACGGTAGACACGCTTGAGTGTTGAGCAAGCCACCACGCGGCTGCTGTTGTCGTTGGAGTCTCCCGCTAGCGCTGACGCCACGGACTTGAGCCAAGGCCACCTGTGTTCGTCTTGCAAAGGCACACCTTGGCGCATCATGGCAATGCTGGCGTCGGTGTGCAAGTGGTCTGCGTCTACAACCTGCCAACCCAAAGCCGCACCCAGCGCATCTGCCAAGCTGCTTTTGCCACAGCCTGAAACACCCATAATCACCACACGTGTGGCACCCCTTGAAGAGAAACTAGCGTTTGCTGGTCGACTTTGCATAGACGTGCACAAGGCTCAATAAAAGTATATGAAGGTGCTAAACACACCGGCAACATAAAAAAGCTTATGCAAATTTTTATTGCCACAGAAATTGTAACACCATTGTTCTATTGGTATGATGATTGAAACACCATTGATGGAGTGAAGAAATGATTTTAGGCGTCATTGCAGACGACTTTACCGGTGCCACCGATGTGGCCAGCATGCTGGTCAGAGCAGGCATGAGTACGGTGCAAGTTATCGGTGTACCGATTGGCGATGCACCAACCGCAGACGCTGTGGTGATTGCTCTTAAATCTCGTACAGCACCTCGTGATGAGGCTGTCGATGAATCACTGCGCGCCCTGCGCTGGCTCAAGCAAGGCGGCGCGCGTCAGATTTATTTCAAATACTGCTCTACATTTGACTCTACAGACGAGGGCAACATTGGACCTGTGGGAGACGCTCTGATGGACGCACTAGACACCAAGCAAACCATTGCATGCCCAGCTCTGCCAGAAAACGGACGAACCATTTTCAAAGGCCACTTGTTTGTAGGCGACACCCTGCTGAGCGACTCGAGCATGCGCGACCACCCGCTGACACCCATGCGTGATGCCAACTTGGTACATGTCCTGCAAGCGCAAACGCCGCGTACGGTTGGGCTGACGACCTACAACACAGTTGGCTTAGGCGTGGAGGCAATTCAAGCGCAATGGACACAGCATCCTCAAACCCACTGGTGGGTGGTTGATGCCATAGACAATGCGGCACTGGCGACCATAGCCCAAGCGTGTGCAGACTTGCCGCTCATCACAGCTGGCTCTGGCGTTGCCTTGGGTCTTCCCAAAGTCTATGAGCAGCGCGGATGGCTCACACTCAACCCCCAAGCAGCACAACTCAAAGCGCTAGAAGGACGCGCATTGGTTCTCAGCGGATCCTGTTCTGCCCAGACGCTTGCGCAGGTCGCTCAATGGATTGAGCGCCAGTTACCGGCCTACCAGCTTGACCCACTGCTGATTCACGCAGACCCAGAACAAGCGTTCCAACAAGCACTGGCGTGGCTATCAGGTCAGCAAGAGCCTGCATTGATATACGCCAGCGCGAATCAAGCTTCGGTCAAACGCGTACAACACGAGCTGGGTGTAGTCCAAGCTGGTGAGTTGGTCGAAACGATGTTGGCGCGTTTGGCCAAGGCTGCTGTGGCCCAAGGGGTCAACCGCATAGTGGTGGCGGGTGGCGAAACGTCTGGTGCCGTTGTACAGGCTTTGAATATCCAGCAATTGCGCATTGGACACAGCATTGCACCCGGCGTTCCTTGGACACAAGCGGTGGATAGACCATTGCAATTGGCGCTCAAATCGGGCAACTTTGGTGGCGTCGATTTTTTCTTTGAAGCCCTTCACACCGAAGCCCCTGCCTCATGAACCAACCACTTGCAGCATTACGCGACGACATGTGCCGTGTCGGCGCGTCACTCTTTGCACGTGGCTATGTTCACGCCAGCGCTGGCAACATCAGCGTGCGTGTGCCTTCACATATGGGGGGCGGGTATTTGATAACGCCCACCGATGCCTGCCTTGGGTTTTTAAAACCGAATGAGCTGGCATGGCTAGACGACGGTGGCTTACAACACAGTGGCAGCAAAGCCAGCAAAACAATTGAACTGCATTTGAAAATCTATGAGGCAGACCAACACGCCCATTGCATCATTCACACCCACGCCACACATTGTGTCGCCACGACTCTGAGGGAGCCCGCAGCTTCAGGAGATTTACTCCCGCCATTAACGCCTTATTTTGTAATGAAAGTGGGCCACGTACCTCGCATTGCTTATGACCGCCCAGGACACCCGGATGTAGCCCATGCCGTCAAGCAGGCTATAGAAGACGCCGCAGCACGGCTGTGCCCAATACGCGCCGTCATGCTAGATCGCTTAGGGCCAACGGTGTGGCATCAAACGCCATCTAGCGCAATGGCAACCCTAGAAGAGCTAGAAGAAACCGCCAAGCTGTGGCTGCTGAGTCTAGGCCAAGCTACAAGCCTCAGCGACGCTGCCATCAACGACCTACGCGACACCTTTGGTGCGCATTGGTAAGTTTGATAATTTTTGATAGCCAAGGAATCAACCAAGCAAACCTCTAGCTGCCAAATTACGCATCAGTGCACGCACACCAAACTGCCAAGGTGGCGCGGTTTCTGAATGTTCTACCTCATTGCACAACTCGCCTATCCAAGAGCTTCGAATGCTGACCACATCACCGACGTGGTGTGTAAAGCCTGCACCCGGCGCATCACGGTCTTGTGTCGGGGTAAACAATGTGCCTGTAAACAACATAAAGCCATCGGGGTATTGGTGGGCGCTGATGGTTTGCGCAACCAAGTCAAGCGGATCACGGCTGATTCTGGCAAGGTGACTCTCGCCGCTCATGGTGTAACCGTCCTTGCCCTCAACGTGCAAACTTAAAGTCATTTGCCGCACATCACCCATACCGAAAGTCTGATCAAAGAGACGGATAAATGGCCCCAGTGCACATGAGGCGTTGTTGTCTTTTGCTTTGCCTAGCAACAAAGCACTGCGCCCTTCTATATCGCGCAAATTCACATCGTTGCCTAGGGTAATACCCACTGTTTCACCACGCGCATTGACAGCCAAAACGACCTCAGGCTCTGGGTTGTTCCACGATGAGTCGCTGCGAATGCCCACCCTAGCACCTGTCCCTACAGCACTTAAAACTGGCGCCTTTGTAAACACCTCTGCATCAGGCCCAATACCGACCTCTAAATAGGCAGACCACCAGCCTTGTTCTTGTAGCACCGCTTTCAAGGCCATGGCCTTTGCAGAGCCTGGTTTCATACCCTGTAAGTTGTCGCCAACAACTGCCATAATTTGCTCGCGCACCAGCATGGCACCGGCTGCATCGCCCTTGGCACGCTCTTCAATAACGCGCTCTATCATGCTGTCAGCAAAAGTGACACCGCAGGCCTTAATCACCTGGACATCTGCAGGCGCGAGTAAGCGCATCACATGCGCATCTGCTGGCAACGAGCTGTTGACCAACAACTCTTCAAGCCTACCCACGAACACGCCCTGCGCCGCTTTTAAAGCGTCTGCAGGGTTCAACTCATCCAATACATCAGCTACCGTTGGCCAATGGGCTGACACATCAAATACACCATCCGCCCTGATAGCCACCACCATTGGGCCTGGTGTTGGCCCATTTGGGCTCCACACGCGCCCTAACAGCGTGCCTGCACAGGCATCATCTGGCAACAACCTGTCAACAGCTTGCAGAGATGTTTGCTTGTTGTCGCGGCTCATACAGAAACCCCTGTTCCTGCAGATTTCCAATCGCTGACGCCAACGCTGGCTGCAACTCGGTCAAGCTCAGCCATTGTTTGCGGGTCCACTGTAATGCCGTTGATCTCGCGCATGGTTTGCGTCCTTCGCTCTGGCTCACCTGCAGTGAGCACTTGATCTGTTCCAGGGGCCGGCGGTGCATCGTCTAGCCAAGCCATAAAGCCTTCCGCCTCACTCTCAAAATCTGCACCGGTACCGAATCGCTTGGGGTCAATCAAAATAGTCAGCATGCCGTTGTAAATGGCTCGAACGACTTTGTTTTGACCATTCCAAGTACCGCCACCAGTTAGTGCACCACCCAACAACTCACAGGCCACAGACAGACCAAAACCCTTGTGTTCACCAAATGGCATCAGCGCGCCCAACAAGTTACCCAATGGACCTGGCTCCTGTGGCACGACCACTACGCCAGGATCAGTGCTTGAACGGCCATGGGTGTCAATTAAATAGCCTGGTGGCACTTGGCGCCCTTCGTTGTGCGCAACCCGCATTTTTCCTTGAGCAACTCGACTGGTGGCAAAGTCGAGGATAAATGGCTGTCGCCCGTTCAACGGCAAGCCAATACAACAAGGGTTGGTGCCAAACCGACCATCTGCGCCACCCCAAGGCGCAACCACTGGCGGTGCCAGCACATTGGCAAAGTGTAGCGAGACCAAGCCTGCCTCTACCGCCATTTCGGCCCAATGGCCAATGCGGCCAAGGTGGTGAGACTGACCCACCGCCATGATGCATGAGCCGTGCTGCTGGGCACGCGCAATCCCCAATGCCATAGCTTGTCTACCGACAACTTGGCCGTAGCCACGCTGCCCGTCCAACGTTAGCAAAGAACCAATATCGAGCTTAACGGCGACACCGTTATTGGGTATCAGCCCACCCTCTGCAACTGCATCGATATAACGCGGCAACATGCCAACGCCATGTGAGTCATGCCCTTTTAAATTGGCCATCACCAAATTATCAGCGACCTCTTTCGCCTCTTGCGCCGAACTACCAGCAGCTTTTAGAATCAGGGCACTTGCGTGGCGCAAGGCAGTCGGTGTCCAACGAGTTACAACTTTGTTCATATATAGCCTTACATTACCGCGCCGAGTTGCCACGGCACAAATTCACTCTGGCCGTAACCGTGCATTTCACTTTTACTTGGCGTGCCAGAGGCCAGCGCAATCAAGGCTTGGAAAATTTGCTCGCCCAACTCATCAACAGTGGCTATGCCATCTACGATCTCGCCACAGTTGATATCCATATCGTCGCTTTGCTTTTGCCACAAAGCGGTATTGGTTGCGACCTTTAGTGAAGGTGATGGGGCACAGCCATAGGCTGACCCACGACCAGTGGTGAAACAAATCAAATTGGCCCCGCCTGCCACTTGTCCAGTTGCACTAACAGGGTCGTAGCCAGGCGTGTCCATAAATACAAAACCATGGGTATCAACAAGCTCGGCGTACTTATAGACAGCCACTAAATTTGTTGTGCCGCCCTTGGCAACTGCACCAAGTGATTTCTCAAGAATGGTTGTGAGACCCCCAGCCTTGTTACCAGGTGAAGGGTTGTTATTCATCTCGCCACCATTGCTCAAGGTATAACTCTCCCACCATTTAATGCGTTCGAGTAATTTATGAGCAACTGCTGGGTCGCTCGCACGACGTGTGAGCAAATGCTCTGCACCATAGACTTCAGGAGTTTCACTCAGGATCGCCGTGCCACCATGTGCCACCAACCTATCAACTGCTGCACCAAGGGCGGGATTGGCACTGATACCAGAATAACCATCAGAGCCACCGCACTGCAAGCCCACAACAAGATGGGACACACTGCACGGCTCACGACGAGCTTCATTTGCTGTCACCAACATGTCTTGGACCGTAGCAATGCCTTGCTCAACAGCGGCGCGCGTGCCACCGACGCTTTGAATATTGAAGGTGCGCAAATTCACGCCTTCACTCAGACCAGAGGCGCGCATCCAACTGACAATTTGGTTGCTCTCGCAGCCAAGGCCCACAACCAAAACGCCCGCAAAGTTGGGGTGCACCGCATAGCCGGTTAGCGTGCGACGCAACACGTCAATACCCTCACCATCGCTGGCCATGCCACACCCGGTGCCGTGCGTGAGGGCCACCACACCATCAACGTGTGGAAAGCCACTCATATCAGCCGCATGGCGAAAGTGATCAGCGATTGCACGGGCTACGGTTGCTGAGCAATTCACGCTGGACAAAATGCCAATGTAGTTGCGCGTGGCGACTCGACCGTCTTTACGCACATAACCCATAAAGCTGGCCTCTTGTCGAGGTTGCTCTGGCTTGCAATCGGCACCAATTGCGTAGTCGCGTGCAAATGCGCCAGCATTGGGACCCATGTCTAAATTTTGGATGTGAACATGTTCACCCGCTTGAATTGCTTTAGACGCAAAGCCTATGATTTGGTTGTAGCGCAACACAGGGGCTAAAGCGGCTATATCACGCGCAGCCACTTTATGACCAGCGGGCACCATACCGCGAACTTTGATATCACCGACTTGCTGTCCACTGATGAGTTGGGTTCTGGCGATCAACACATCATCAGCAGGATGCAGTTTTAACAATAAGTCACTCACGTTGTTTTCCATTCAGGTTGTAACGTTAAAAAAATTACCAATTCCACACAGCACCATCGTGCTTTTGCCGGTTGATTGGCAAATAGGCAGGCTGATACGGGTACTTGGCCGCCAGCGTTTCGTCTATGGAGACACCGTGTCCAGCGCTCTCACCACACCACATATAACCAGATTCAAATCTGTAATCGTGTGGGAAAACCTCCAGGGTCAGCTCGTTGTGACGCATATATTCTTGTATGCCAAAGTTGGGGACCCACGTGTCGACATGCAGCGCAGCGCCCATACAAATCGGGCTCAAGTCTGTCGCACCGTGGCAACCTGTACGCACTTGGTACAAGCTGGCAAAATCGGCAATTCGGCGCAGACCCGTGATGCCACCAGCATGGGTCACTGACGTACGAATGTAATCAATCAGCTGTTCTTCAATCAGCTGCTTGCAATCCCAAATGGTGTTGAAAACCTCACCAACAGCCAAGGGCGTGAGCGTTGCATGGCGAATCAAGCGAAACGATTCTTGGTTCTCAGCAGGTGTGGCATCCTCCAACCAAAACAACCTGTGCGGCTCTAAGTCTCGTCCCAAGCGCGCGGCCTCAATGGGCGTCAGCCGGTGATGCGCGTCGTGCAACAAATGTACGTCTGGGCCAACAGCTGAACGAACAGCGTCAAACAACTTGGGTGTGTGCACAAGGTATTTTTCTGTATTCCAATCATGCTCGGCGGGTAGCGAGCCATCTGCTGGCTCGTACAATTTCTGTCCTTTAGCCACGCCATACACAGCATCCAAGCCGGGTACGCCAGACTGTGCACGAATGGCCTCAAAGCCCATCTCTTGATGGCGCAACACCTCCTCTACTGTGGCGGTGATGTCCGAGCCGTTGGCATGTGCATACACCAACACGCGTGAGCGACTGCGACCACCCAACAGCTGGTACAAAGGCATGTTGGCGGCCTTGGCTTTGATGTCCCACAGCGCAGTGTCAACAGCCCCTATTGCGCTCATGGTGACGGGCCCACGACGCCAATAGGCACCGCGGTACAAGTACTGCCAAATATCCTCAATCTGGTGCGCATCCCGGCCAACAAGACAAGGGTTGACGTGGTCTGTAAGGTAACTGGCGACTGCCAGCTCACGCCCATTCAGGGTGGCATCGCCGTAGCCTACCAATCCCTCATCGGTCTCTATTTTAAGAGTCACAAAATTGCGCCCGGGTGAACACACAATCACTTTTAAAGCGGTAATTTTCATGCGTGGCTCACAGTGTCAATAACCAGCATGCGTTGCATTGCTGATGCAACACCGTGCGTTTCTAAATCTCGGTAAGCCTGCGTTACGGCCTTCAACCAAGCCTCATCTTGGCTTGCAAGAGGCCCCCAAATAGACGCAATACGACCCAACGACTGAACAGTCTTATCTGCATCGCCACGGGCTGGTATCGCAATCGCTTGCAACTGCTGCGACAAAGGGTCTTGCACCGTAAACTGTGCACCATGCTCATCAACACCCAGTAGGTAACGCATCCAAGCCGCACTTGCCAAGGCTAAATAACGCGGCGGGGCACCCTCGGCCAAACGCAAGCCGATTGCAGGCGCCCAACGCTGCGGAATTTTTTGTGAGGAATCACCCGCAATTTGCACAGTCTTGTGCGCCAAGGCGGGATTTTTAAAACGGGTCAATAAACTGCTCGCGTAAGCCTTCCAGTCTGGACGTATCAAGCCTGGGCCAAGCTCTTGAAACATGAGACGCTCTAGCCACTCGCATGCAACAGGTTGTTGGACAAACGCGTCGACGGTTTGCCAACCAGCCAACACACCCAGGCATGCGATTGCGCTGTGTGCACCATTCAACAGACCCAGCTTGGCATCCTCAAAAGGCCTGACATCGGCGACCACTTGAACGCCAACTTGGCGCAGAACCTGTGCGTCACTCGGGTCCTGGAAATGGTCTTGAATAACCCACTCCCAAAAGGGCTCTGCAGATATGGCAGTCTCAATTGCATGCGTGCCTAAATCAATTAAAGCCTTGGCTTTTAAAGTGGCACTCGCAGCAGGCACCATACGGTCGACCATGCTGTTTGGGAAACGACAATGCTCAATAACCCATTGCGATAAAGCTGGGTTGTGTGAAGCAACTTCTAAACAAAGGGACTTCAAACAATCACCGTTATCGCGCAGGTTGTCGCAGCTTGCGATAGTCAACCCAGGCAAACCGCCATCACGACGCACAGTCAACCCCTCTACTATCAACGCAGCCATATCAGGTGTGTAGGCTTTTTCTGTAACGCTCAAGGTTAGCCAACGTGTTGTCGGTGCAGCAATCGCCGCAATCACCTGTCCATACTCAGTGCTGGCCATCAGCGTCTGAGTCACCGCCCCAACCCAATGCCAAACCGATGTGTCACCTTCTACAAGTACAGGGTACCAACCGTCACGCTGGCGCAGCGCATTAACCAACACATCATTGCGCATACCAACGCCCACAATACCCCACCGTAAATCACCAGCACTCAGCAACGCCTCAAACACCATCGCTTGATGGCATCTGTGAAAGGCACCTAAGCCAAGGTGCACAACGCCCGCGGCACGGTGCCGGTCGTATACCCCATGCGGTATGACTTGGACTGCTGAATTCATTTCAGGCTATCGCATCATATTGGGAAGCCACAAAACAATTTGTGGCACATAAGTAATCAGGGTCAAGCTTGCGAGCAACGGTATGAACCAAGGGAGAATCGCAACGATGGTGCGCTCAATACTCAATTTTGATATGCGTGCCATGACAAACAGCACCAGGCCGACAGGGGGTGTTAACAGCCCCAGCATGAGGTTGAGCACCATGACCAAACCAAAATGAATTGGGTCGATACCCAATTGCATCGCCACTGGCAACAAGATAGGCACCAAAATTGTAATAGCGGCGACAGGCTCCAAAAAGCAACCAATCAACAACATCAAAGCGTTGGCCAGTAAAAGGAATAACCACGGCTCTTCGGTCACACCCAATATCCAAGACGCAATATCTGCGGTAATGCCTTCAGCCGTGAGCATCCAACTGAAAATACTAGACGCGGCAACAATAAACATCACAATGGCAGTCGTTTCTACCGTCTCTATAGAGATGCGAACGAACTGACGTAAAGACAGTGTTTTATACCAAAATAAGCCCAGAACCAGCGCCCACATACAAGCGGCAATGGCACCTTCAGTCGGCGTGAACAGACCCACCGTCATGCCACCAATCAACAGAATCGGCGTCATCATTGGCATGACAGCAGAAAATTTAAACCACCAGTCGGCCAAAAATAAAGTCATCAAACCAAGGAAAATAGTTGTTCTAGGTGGTGCTCCCAATTTAATGAATAGCCAAGTAAGCAGCGGCCAACCCACGACGATTGTGATCTCCAGCAGACCTTTGGTAAACAACTTTTTATTGAAGCTAACATCGCCGCCCCATTGATTTTTCCAAGCGAAGTAACTTACTGTCAACATGATTAGCGTGGCGATTAGTAAGCCAGGAACAATACCGGCGAGAAACATCCCCCCTACCGATACATTGGCCAACATGGCATAAATAACAATCGGCAGGCTTGGCGGGATGATTGGTCCCAAGGTGGCTGACGCCGCGGTAACACCCACAGCAAATTCCAAAGGGTAACCTTGGTCTTTCATAGCCTTTATTTCAACGGTTCCAAGACCCGCTGCGTCGGCAATGGCCGTGCCACTCATACCTGAAAAAATGATCGAGGCCACCACATTGACGTGACCCAAACCACCGCGCAACCAGCCAACCAAAGAGGTGGCCATTTCAAAAATTCGGTTGGTAATACCTGCGTTGTTCATCAAGTTGCCGGCAAGAATAAAAAATGGAACCGCCAGCAATGGAAAGCTATCGACCCCACTGATCATGCGGTGCACCACAACGAAGGGCGGCAGGTTGCCACCAATAATCACGTAAATGAGGGATGCACCTGACATCGCAATGGCGATAGGTACACCCGCAACCGTGAAAAATAAAAATAATGACTGCAGCATGTTGATTCCAAATAGTGGTTTTAAAGTGTGTGTTGACGCTTTATTTGATGGCAATCACAGCTCATCGATGCCGCTGTAATCGCTGCGCCAATGCGCCAAGCTCACCTGAACGGAACGAAACGTACACAACACAAAACCAACCCAACAAATGCCATA
>CALBWZ010000400.1 GCA_937893415.1 uncultured Comamonadaceae bacterium
AGTGAGGCTGCGATGGCGATTTGCGATCCTGCTGAAGACTTGCGTGGCGACATTGAATACAAAACAGCAATGGCTGGCGAGATGTTCAAGCGTGCAATCAACAAAGCTTGGTCCCGCTGCCAATAGGCTCACATATTTATTCCACACAGGAGGCAAACCATGTCTAAAAAATTAATCACCGTGACTGTTAACGGTAAAAAAGAAGAGAGGGCTGTTGAGCCACGCACCTTGCTGGTGCACTTTCTAAGAGAAGAACTCAACTTAACTGGCGCACATATCAGCTGCGAAACAAGTCACTGCGGTGCTTGCACAGTTGATATCGATGGCCGGTCCGTTAAATCCTGTACGCACTTAGCGGTGCAGTGCGATGGCTCCGAAGTTCTCACAGTCGAGGGTCTAGCAGATAAAGGCGTGTTGCATGCAGTTCAGGAGGGCTTTTACAAAGAGCATGGCTTGCAATGTGGGTTTTGTACACCAGGCATGCTGATGCGTGCCTACCGCTTTTTGCAGGAAAACCCCAATCCTAGCGAGGACGAAATTCGCCATGGTATGAGCGGTAATTTGTGCCGATGCACAGGCTACCAAAACATTATCAAGTCAATTCAATATGCCGCCAAAAAACTGCAAGAGTCAGTCGCGGCCTAAGTTCTAAAACCTTTCTAGGAGACACTTATGAATGCACCAATACCAAGCCTCGAAGCCCGCGAATTAGCACTAGCCGGTATGGGCGCGTCGCGTTTGCGCAAAGAAGATGCCCGATTTATTCAGGGCAAAGGCAATTACGTAGACGACATCAAAATGCCCGGCATGTTGCACATGGATATCGTGCGCTCGCCGATTGCCCATGGCCGTATTATTAAAATCAATAAAGAAGCTGCATTGGCTATTCCTGGCGTGCATGCAGTGTTGACCGCCGAAGACCTCAAGCCTTTAAAGCTGCACTGGATGCCAACGTTGGCCGGTGACGTCGCGGCTGTGTTGGCCGACGAAAAAGTGCACTTTCAAATGCAAGAGGTCGCCATTGTCATTGCCGATGACCGCTACATTGCTGCGGATGCAATTGAGGCTGTTGAGGTGGAGTATGAAGAGTTACCAGTGGTGATGGACCCATACGCGGCGTTGGCACCTGATGCACCAGTTATTCGTGAGGACTTGGCCGGAAAGACCACGGGTGCGCATGGTCCGCGCGAGCATCATAATCACATCTTCACATGGGATGCCGGAGATAAAGCGGCTGCAGACGCTGCGTTCGATGTTGCCGATGTAACGGTTGCCGAACACATGTACTACCCACGTGTTCACCCTTGTCCGTTAGAGACATGCGGCTGCGTTGCATCGTTTGACCCTATCAAAGGTGACTTAACAACCTACATTACCTCGCAAGCCCCACACGTGGTGCGCACGGTGGTGTCCATGCTATCTGGCATTCCAGAGTCCAAAGTTCGCATCATAAGTCCAGACATTGGTGGCGGCTTTGGTAACAAGGTCGGTATTTACCCAGGTTATGTGTGTGCCATCGTGGCATCTATCGTGTTGGGTCGCCCAGTGAAGTGGGTGGAAGACCGTATGGAGAACATTTCTTCCACAGCCTTTGCGCGTGATTACCACATGGACGGCGAGTTGGCTGCCACGTCAGAGGGAAAAATTACTGGTTTGCGCGTCAACGTAGTGGCAGACCACGGTGCATTTGATGCGTGTGCTGACCCCACAAAATTTCCTGCTGGTATGTTTCATATTGTTTCGGGAAGCTATGACATACCTGCGGCACACGCCAGCGTAAAAGGTGTTTACACCAACAAAGCGCCGGGTGGTGTTGCTTACCGTTGTTCATTCCGAGTGACCGAGGCGGTTTACTGGATTGAGCGAATGGTTGACGTATTGGCGCAAAAGCTGGGTATCGATAAAGCGGAGATTCGTAGGCGCAACTTTATCCAAAAAGAGCAGTTCCCTTACACCAGTGCATTCGGCTTTGAGTACGACTCTGGCGACTACGCTACCGCGCTTGAAAAAGTATTGGATGCCGTGGACTACAAGGGTTTGCGTGCTGAACAAGCACTGGTCCGAGCCAACCCCGATAGTCCTACATTGATGGGTATCGGCTTGGTTACCTTTACCGAGGTTGTTGGTGCCGGCCCATCTAAAATTTGCGATATTTTGGGTGTGGGTATGTTTGACAGTTGTGAAATTCGTATTCACCCAACGGGCAGCGCTATTGCTCGCATGGGTACGGTCAGCCAAGGTCAAGGTCACCAAACGACGTACGCACAAATTATTGCGACCGAATTGGGTATTCCGAGTGAAATCATTCAAGTTGAAGAGGGTGATACCTCTACCGCGCCTTACGGCTTAGGCACGTATGGCTCGCGTTCCACACCTGTTGCCGGCGCAGCAATCGCAATGGCGGCAAGGAAGATTCATGCAAAAGCCAAGAAGATTGCCGCTCACATGCTGGAAGTCAACGAAGCGGATCTTGATTGGGAAATTGACCGATTCAAAGTAAAAGGCGACGACAGTAAATTTAAAACAATGACCGAGGTGGCATGGCAAGCCTACCACCAGCCACCCGCTGGTTTAGAGCCCGGTTTGGAAGCGGTGCACTACTACGACCCACCTAACTTCACGTTTCCATTTGGCATTTACTTGTGTGTTGTCGATATTGACAGGGGCACAGGCGAGACCAAGATACGGCGTTTCTACGCACTAGATGATTGCGGCACGCGTATCAATCCCATGATTATTGAAGGGCAAATTCATGGTGGTCTGACTGAGGGGTTTGCTGTGGCTATGGGCCAGCAAATGCCTTACGACGCGCAGGGTAACTTGTTGGGTAATACCTTGATGGATTACTTTTTGCCAACCATGGTTGAGACACCGCACTGGGAAACTGACCATACAGTCACACCCTCGCCACACCACCCGATTGGTGCAAAAGGCGTTGCTGAGTCACCCCACGTGGGCTCTATCCCTACTTTTACGTCAGCCATCGTTGATGCGTTTTCTCACCTAGGTGTGACGCACTTGGATATGCCGCATAACGCCTTGCGTACCTGGAAAGCGCTGCGCGCTAATGGTGCAAACCTGTAACCATTTTTTTACAATTATTTAAAAGTTGTTAGACAATATTTAAGAGGCAAATATGGAAGTTAAATTAGACAAGCAGTACCCTTTAGACGTGGATGCCACGCGAAGTTGGACCCTGCTTACAGACCTGAAAGCGGTTGCCAGTTGCATGCCTGGTGCGCAAATCACGGAGCAGCTGTCAGAGACTTCTTACAAGGGTGCGGTCAAGGTTAAGGTGGGTCCTGCGGTGGCGCAGTTCGCGGGCACGGTGGATGTGTTGGAGTTAGATCCCACCCTCAAACGGATGGTCATGTTTGGCAAAGGAGCTGATAAAACTGGCTCCTCGGCATCTATGAACATGACGGTGACTATCGTTGCAGACCCGTCTGACCCAACGCACAGTGTGTTGAATGGCCAAGCCGTGGTGATTGTTAACGGTAAATTTGCTCAGTTTGGAGGCCGCTTGATGGTGCAGGTTTCAGACATGCTGCTGGCGCAGTTTGTCGAAAATTTCCGCCAGCAAGCCAAAACTTTGCCGGGCGCTGCGGGAGCAGCACAAGTTAGTGGTGCTGCTAAAACGGCATCTAGACCTGAGCCTGCTCAGGTCGCATCCGAAATCAATGGTTTAGCCATTGCGTGGATGCTGGTTAAAAATTGGATAAGCGGTATGTTCGGTAAGAGGAGTTGACATTGCAAACTGCTGGCAACCAAGTCGCGACAGCAAGTGTGACCTTAAAAGCAACCGACGCACGTGCTTTGCGCGAGCAATTAAACCGTGCAGGCTATCTGGCTGACGACGATTTGGCAACTGCAGTTTGGCTGGCAGATGCTTTGGAGCGGCCCTTGTTGATAGAGGGTGACGCTGGCGTGGGTAAAACAGCGGTAGCCCTAGCACTGGCTAAAGTACAAGGCGCCAAGCTGGTTAGACTGCAGTGTTTTGAAGGTTTGGACATGGCCCAGGCCGCTTATGAGTGGAATTACGGCCGTCAGCTGATGACCATTCGCTTGCAAGAAGGTCAGCGACAGTTGCAAGACGGCGATGTGTTTCGCCGAGACTTTTTATTAGAGCGTCCGTTGCTACAAGCCATCAGTCAGCCTGGCCCATGTGTGCTGCTGATTGATGAGATTGACAGGGCAGATCAAGCTTTTGAAGCTTTCTTGTTAGAGGTGTTGTCGGAGTACCAAATCACGGTACCAGAGTTGGGTACATTGAAGGCCACCCATATTCCACAGGTCATTCTCACTAGCAATGGTACACGTGAGCTGTCTGACGCGTTGCGACGGCGGTGCCTTTATCACTATTTGGACTACCCCACTTTGTCCAGAGAAATGGCCATCGTGAAAAGCGTTTTGCCCCAAGCTAACAGCCACCTGGTGGAGGAGGCGGTGGCGTTTGTTCAACGCTTGCGCCAAGAAGATTTGAGTAAAACGCCAGGTATTGCGGAGACTTTAGATTGGATACGCGCTTTGTTTCAGCTCAAGCAAACCAGCGTGGTGCAAGATATAGCTGTGACCCTATCCACGTTGGGTTGTTTGTTAAAAACCCAAGAAGATCGGTTTGCGCTCAGTGCGGAGCGTGTCCGACAATTGGCAGAAGGCAGGCGCAGCATTGGTGTGGCGGAAAAAAAGCAACCAGTACAGCACTCAACTGCCAGTCAAGCTTGACCCGCATGACCGGCGATTCCAATGCATCAGGCTTGCAGGCGACCGCTCCAGCGCAGCGCTTGGCGAATTTTGCAGATTTATTGCGCGAGCATGGTTTGAATGTGGGTATTGCAGAGCAGCAAACCATGCTGAAAATTTTGCTTCTTGTGGGCGTTACACAAGAAAAACCTTTGCAAGCTGCTTGGCGCGCTATTGCCTGTAACAGCCAGCGAGAATGGCGTCAGTGGCCAGACATTTATCAGCGATTTTGGCACCCAGAGTCTGTACGTGGTTCTGTGAAAGTGAGTGGTCAAACAAAGTCCAGCCGCAGCCTGCAGCAACAAGTTCAAGCCATGCACGACGACATGGGGTCTGCACAGCAACCCTGTGCGGCCAAGTCTGCAGCGCAGAGTGCTGGTGAAGTGCCTGGCTTTGATCAAAATAACAGCAAGCTAGGCGATAGCAGCGAGCGTGCCATGGGCGGTGCCAGCCGCGTAGAGCCTTTGCATTCACGCGAAGGGCAAATGTGGCTACCCCAAGATCTGCAGGCTTTGCAGTTACTGGCTCGCCATATCACCCGCCAATTAAAACCAAAGACCACCAGGCGTTGGCAGCCAGATGTGCACGGACGCAAGCTAGACATGCGCTGTACGCTTAGGCGGAGCGTGGCTTGGGGTGGTGAGCTAGTCATGCCATGTTGGAAAGCCAGTAAAACAGAACCGCCGCGGTTATTTATATTGGTGGACGTGAGCCGCTCTATGGAGTCGCATGCCAGTTTGTTTTTGCGTGTAGCAAGGGCTTTTGCATTAGAGGCAAGTGCCCGTATATTTGTATTTCACACCAGCATGATTGAGGTAACGCCTTTGATGCAGCGTGACAGCCCAGCTGTTCAAGAAAAGATCAATGCAGTGACGGCTGGTTTTGGAGCTGGTACCCGTATAGCGGCCAGCCTAAAAGCGTTCGCTCGGCGCGATGCCCGCGCTCAACTTGGCAGCAACGCAAGGGTATGGGTGATGTCGGATGGGTTTGATACAGATGAGCCACAAGAGTTGGCTAACGCATTAGAAGGCTTGACGTTACGCGGTGCACGCATCAGTTGGTTTCACCCTACCCGAGAGGTACCAGTCGCCGTTGCGTTGCAGCAAGCACGCCACCGCATTGAGCGCTTCATACCACTGGCCAGCTTGGCTGATTTAAAAGCCGCAGCGAATCAACTGCATTGATTATTTAGTTACAAGGAGATAGTCATGAACCGCAATGAATGGATACAGCAAGCCCACCGCCTAGAAGCAAGCGGACAGGCGTTTGCATTGGTAAGTGTGTTGCGTGCACAAGTTCCCACGTCTGCCAAAGCAGGGGATAAAGCTGTGGTGACTGCTGATGGAAAAATTCACGGCTGGATTGGTGGTGGATGCGCGCAGCCGGCAGTTATAAAAACTGTTCGACTGGCACTACAAGATGGACAGCCTCGCACCATTCGCATTACGCCTGCTGACGAGTCGCAAGAACGTAGCTTAGGCGATGTGTTGGAATTTGGTATGACGTGCCATTCTGGTGGCACCTTGGAACTGTTCGTTGATCCAGTGCTGCAGGCGCCAGAGTTGGTGGTGATAGGCGACTCGCCAGTGGCTCGTAGCCTTGTGAGCTTGGCACCTAGGCTTGGGCTGCGTGTGGTGGTGGTTGCCAACGATGCTCAGGCACATGATTTTCCAGATGCAAGCGTCGTATTGTCGCAAGACGATTCCAGCAGTGTCAGTGCACAAGTGGCTGCTGGCAGCTTGGTAGTGGTTGCCACACAAGGCCGACGCGACATGCAAGGCTTGCAAGCTGCGCTGGCGCTTCAACCCAAGCAGCTGTGGTTTATTGCCAGCGCCCGCAAGGCAAGTGTGTTGTGTGAGCAGCTGTTAGCCAGCGGGCAGGCTGCTGATCAGGTTGGCCAAATCATCTCGCCAGCTGGTGAGTCTATTGGTGCACAAACACCTGAGGAAATTGCCTTGTCTGTGCTGGCTTCTGTCGTTGCTTGTAGGCGTATGTCAGCGCCATTGCTTGCTGCAACAGTCGTCTCCGCTATGAGCGAGCTGCCTACTCAAGCCCACAAATCAACGCAAGCAACCGTAACATCTAGCCAAATTGGTGGCTGTTGTGGAAGCACTAAGACTACAGCTGGTGAGGCAATTACAACTTCGGATGTTGAGGCGTTAGAGTTTTCAACGGATTTAGCAAGTTCAACTGTACCGCTTGGTGCCACAGATGCTGCTCTGGACGCTCCAAGGTCTAAGTCAGGTGGTGGTTCAGGTGGCCAGTCGTCTTGCTGCGGGAGTTAAGCCATGGGCTGCATATTAAAAGGTGGCGGAGGTCTGTACAGCCGTGTCACAGTGGGCGCTGTGTTGCTCGCCGCTGGCTCTGCGAGTCGTATGGGTCGCCAGCCTAAGTGTCTGCTCGAACTAGGCGGTGTACCCCTTATCACACGCCAGCTGATTGCCTTATCGGGTGCAGGCGTTGATGAGGTGGTTGTGGTGCTTGGTCACTACAGCGATCAGATTGAATCAGTTGTGCAAAACTTCCCCATTTCCGTCGTATACAACCCCAATCCGGATGATGGGCAAGTCTCATCGCTGCGTATTGGCTTGCAAGCTTTGTCGCCAAAGCTTGATGCCGTCGTTGTGGGGCTGGCTGATCAACCGCTGATCAACGCGCAAGACATCAATGACCTCGTTGCGGCCTATAAACAACGTCCAGAATTGTCTGAGGTTGTACAGCCAACGGTGGGCGGTTTACCAGGAAATCCGGTGATGTTCACCGCACAAGTGCGCGAGGACATACTGACAGACCATGCTAATGTTGGCTGTAAGCAGTGGCAAAGTGCCAACCCAAGTCGAGTTTATGCTTGGGATACAAGCAACGAGCGCTACCGTATTGACTTGGATACGCCTGAAGATATAGCGGCATTTGCGAAGCGC
>CALBWZ010000401.1 GCA_937893415.1 uncultured Comamonadaceae bacterium
TGCTGCGCAGTAGCATTGTGTGTGGCATACGCAAATTTAAAAACTGCCCTAATTAGGAGCCTTCATGAGAAATTTGAAACTCGCCGCAGTCGCGGTCATAGCAACCACCGCTGCTTTATCTATGCCCGCATTTGCTGGTAAAACGTTGGATGCCATCAAAGCACGCGACACTGTCGCTTGCGGTGTGAACACTGGTTTGGCTGGTTTTTCTGCCGCCGACTCCAAAGGTGAGTGGTCTGGCCTAGACGTGGATATCTGCAGAGCTGTTGCTGCCGCCACATTGGGTGACCCCACCAAAGTTAAATTTGTACCGTTGAACGCACAACAACGCTTTACTGCATTGCAGTCAGGCGAGATTGATGTGCTGTCGCGCAACACCACCTTTACCATGTCACGTGATGCGTCATTGGGCTTGCATACCACTGGTGTCACATACTACGACGGTCAAGGTTTCATGGTGCCAACACGCACCAAGATGAAAAGCGCCATGCAGCTCAAAAACCAAACGGTTTGCGTGCAGTCTGGTACCACCACAGAGAAAAACTTAACCGATTTCTCCAAAGCCAACAACCTCAACATCAAACCTGTTGTGTTTGAAGACTTTGCGGCCTCAGTTGCTGCGTACTTCGCTGGTCGTTGTATTTCCTACACAACAGACGCGTCAGGCTTGGCGTCTATTCGCAACAAGGAAGCGGCAAACCCCAAAGACCACGTCATTCTGCCTGAGCTGATTTCCAAAGAGCCACTAGGCCCAATGGTTCGCCGCGGCGACGACGAGTGGTTTGCCATCGTGAAATGGACCATCCACGGTTTGTTGGAAGCCGAAGAGTTGGGCATCACCAAAGCCAATGTCGAGCAAATGAAAGGCAACGACAGCCCAGCCATTGGTCGTATCCTAGGGTCTAAGGACGATACAGGTAAGTTGGTCGGCTTAAACGCAGCTTGGATGGCCAACGCGATTGCAGCAACTGGCAACTACGGCGAAATCTTTGAGCGCAACGTAGGTCCAAACTCACCGTTGGGCTTGCCACGTGGCACCAACAATTTGTGGAACAAGGGCGGCCTGATGTACGGCTACCCCATCCGCTGATTGGCCAGTGTCTATTGGTCTTGCTTTACTCAGACCCTGCTGGTCTGAGTAAAGCCACAACACCAAATAAGCCGCTTGCCAAGGATGCCTTGGCAAGCGGCTTTTTTTGGCGCTGACCACATCGCAACAGCAAGAAATCTCTCGACTCTCAACCACATTCGTTGCAAAGCACCAAAGCCTCAAGCTCTGTGCGCAGCCCGAATCAGCTGAAAAACAATATGAGTACCACTCACTCGCCACCGAAAAAAAGTCAATGGTCATGGCGCAGCCAAGCCTTTAGAGGGCTGGTGTACCAAGGCATTGCCATATCAGTCATTGTCTCGCTCGTCTGGCTATTGGCCAGCAACACCATGAGCAACATGGCCGCACGCGGCATACAAAGCGGCTTTGACTTTCTCACCCAAACCGCTGGGTTTGACATTGGTGAGACCCCTATTCCTTATGACTCTGGCCAAGGCTATTGGCGAGCCTTTTTAGTAGGCCTGGCCAACACCCTGCGGGTGGCTGTCGTTGGCATCGTCTTGACCACCATTTTAGGCGCCATGATTGGCGTTGGCCGCTTCTCGCGCAACGCATTGGTGCGCGGCATATGCATGGTCTACGTCGAGTTTTTCCGAAATATACCCGTGTTGCTGCAGCTGTTCATGTGGTACATATTTTTGACAGAATTCCTACCTGACAGCTGGGAGCCTTGGCAATTTGGCAATTTCTTCTTGAGCAAAGGTGGTGTGTCTTTTCCTGCCCCGATGTGGGCATTCGGGCACCTGACAGGCTTCATAGGCTTTATGGCCGGCATGGTTGGTGTGGTCATGTACCGCCGCCGTGCACAAAAACTTTTTGAGGCAACAGGCCAACTGTCCAGCAGCTTTTGGATACCCATAGGCATGCTGTGCGCTGGCGCGGTTATTGGCTGGTTTGTAGGCGGTGCGCCTTCTGATTTCGATACCCCAGTCAAAGGCGACTTTGCGATTGAGCATGGTGCAGCCGTGACGCCAGAGTTCTTAACCGTGTTGCTGGGTTTGACCATGTACACCGCAGCCTTCGTCGCAGAGGTGGTGCGCGCAGGTATTCAATCAGTGCCTGACGGCCAAAGCGAGGCGGCTTCAGCCTTGGGTTTGTCTAAAGGACACACCATGAAGCTCATCATGCTGCCGCAAGCGCTGCGCGTGATTATTCCGCCCATGACCAACCAGTTTTTGAACCTGACCAAAAACTCCTCATTGGCAGTGGCTATTGGCTATCCAGACATTGTCTCTGTCACCAACACAGCACTCAACCAAACTGGGCGAGCGGTGGAGTGTATTGCCATTGTGATGATGGTGTACCTCAGCACGTCGCTGGCGACATCGATGTTTATGAATTGGTACAACAAGCGTTCTGAAATTAAAGAGCGATAGGCTGGCACATCACATGACTACAACAACTTTTAAACCAATAGCCGCTCGCCAAGCGCCAGTCAATACAGAGGGCGTTATCCCATGGATGCGTTCCAACTTGTTTGGCGATGCCCGCACCACCGCTGCAACTTTTATGTTTGGTGGCTTGATGCTGTGGTTCATTCCACAATTCATAGATTGGGCAATTTTTCGCGCTTACTGGCTGGCCGACTCCGACGCGTGCAGAGCCGATGGTGTAGGCGCTTGCTGGGGCGTCATCACAGAAAAATACCGCCTCATTATTTTTGGCCGCTACCCATTTGAAGAACAATGGCGCCCATTGGTTGCCACCTTAATGATGGTCACGTTGCTCGTAGCCAGTTGCACAAGGGCCTTCTGGAAACCTTGGCTGGTTGTGCTGTGGGCGCTGATGCTGTCCGGCTTTTTCGCCATCATGTTGGGGGGTATTTGGGGCCTTGAGGAGGTCGAGACCAGCCGCTGGGGCGGCCTGCCGCTGACCATCATGCTGGCTACCATTTCTATTGCGCTGTCATTTCCGCTGTCGCTGCTGGTGGCGCTGGGCAGACGCTCAAATTTGCCAGCTATTCGTAGCCTATGCACGGTATTTGTTGAGTTGATACGCGGCGTGCCGTTGATTTCAGTGCTGTTCATGGCCTCCTTCATGTTTCCACTCTTTATGCCGGTAGGCGTGACCATTGATGTGCTGCTGCGCGTACTGGTAGGTATTACGCTGTTCCAAACTGCTTACATGGCAGAGGTCATTCGAGGTGGTTTGCAAGCCATACCCAAAGGACAAGTGGAGGCAGCGGCTACGCTGGGCTTGTCCTACTGGCAAACACAGCGAAAAATTGTGCTGCCCCAAGCCTTGGCCATGGTGGTGCCTGGCATCATGAACAGTTTTATTGCCATTTTCAAAGACACGTCGTTGGTCACCATCGTGAGTTTGTACGAACTCACAGGCGCTCTAAAAATGGCGCTGGGTTCAGACTCTGACTGGCGGTCTTTCTACATAGAGGGCTACTTGTTCATAGCCATGATTTATTTTGTATTTTGCTTTTCCATGTCTCGCTACAGCACGTGGGTTGAAGCACAAGCCAACAAAGGCAAACAACGCTAAGCCTATAGGCATAAGCGTTTATTTATACAACACACATCCGAGAATTCAATATGTCTGATCCCATCATCACCTTCGATAAAGTCAATAAATGGTATGGCAACAACTTCCATGTGTTGCGCGACATCAACTTGTCGATTGCCAAAGGCGAACGCATTGTTATTTGCGGGCCATCTGGCTCTGGTAAGTCCACCTTAATTCGCTGTATCAACCGCTTAGAAGAGCACCAAGAAGGCCGATTGATCGTCGACGGCGTTGAGCTGGGCGACGATGTCAAAGCCATTGACCAAGTTCGCAAGCAAGTGGGCATGGTCTTTCAGCAATTCAACCTGTTTCCTCACCTCACAGTGCTTGAAAACCTCACGCTGTCGCCCATGTGGGTGGGCAAACTGCCAAAGTCTGAAGCTGTGGCGCGTGCCATGGAACAGCTTGAGCGAGTGCAAATCGCCGAGCAAGCTGAGAAGTACCCGCTGCAACTGTCAGGTGGTCAGCAACAACGTGTGGCCATTGCACGCGCCCTGTGTCTAACCCCAAAAATTATGTTGTTTGACGAGCCCACATCAGCCCTTGACCCAGAAATGATCAAAGAGGTGTTGGACGTGATGGTTGAGTTGGCCAACCAAGGCATCACCATGATTTGCGTGACCCACGAAATGGGCTTTGCCAAAGCTGTGGCCGACAGAGTGATCTTCATGGACCAAGGTCAAATTGTTGAAGAAAACACCCCTGAAGAGTTTTTCAACAACCCGCAAAATGAGCGGAGCAAGGACTTTTTGTCCAAAATATTGGGGCATTAAGCGCCCAGTACCTTGTCATTTCGCCCCAGTCTTGACATTGACAATGCGTCAATAGGCGTTGGTCTATGCGATTTCAATTGGCGCAAAACGCTGGTTGGATACGCAGCGGATTGACAACCTAAACACCACCCTAAACGAATGTACAACGACACGCACCAAGCTGGCATTGCAGGCCAAGTACTTGTTGCGGTTTATAAGCTTTCAGGCAACTGGGCACCTGCTTGCCAGGCCAAGGCCGCGGCTGGTAAATCGCCTTGTTCAGTGGCCATGGTGGCCAACGAGACCCACGCACGCCGGCGCAGCGATGTGTTGCTGAGACCTTTGGCTGCACGCTCCAACAAGGGCTTGGCTTTGCCCCACAACTGGCGCTGCATATACGTTTGTGCAGCCAAATACTGCAACACCGCATCTGAGGTGTGTTGCGCTTGAGCAACCTCGACCTGTGCCACCCACTCTTGCTCTAAATAAGGCACCAGCGGCTCAATGCATACAGCGAGTCGAATTTGCTGGTCGTTGGTGAGGTCGTCGTAGCGATGCCACACTGGCTGCAGCTGCTTCATCACGCGCTGTGCCGTCGCCATCGCCACATCTGCCTGTTCGCTCAAAGCGTTGAAGTCTAAATAGCGCTTGGCCCAAGCCAAGCTTGCGTCTGCCGTATCGCGCTCTATGGCGGGCAGTGTTTTCCAAAAGGTTTGCAAGCCAGCTTCATCGTCAACGCTGTTGATGACCTTCACAGCCAATGAGCGCTGCAAACTCAGAGAGGCAAACCCAGTGAAAGCACCGTGTTTGGTTAATGTCCTAACGGCTTCTAGTGCGGCCAAAGGGTTGTCCTGAAGTTGCGCCAAGTCTAGCCGTGAACGCCACGCTTGTATGCGCCTTGACACGGCTTTTGGTAGCGCCCGTAAACGTGCGCTGGCCAGCGGCGCATCACGCACATCAAGCGCCCAGCGTAAAGAGCGCAACATCACACCCTCTTGTGCCGTGGCGCCATCATTGCGCACATCCAACGCCAATACCGCGTCTAGATGCACTTGCGCTTGGTCTAGATTGCGCATGGACTGAGAGCTTTCAGCCATCACCCACAAAGCCAATACGCGAGAGCTGGCCAAACGTGGTAATTGCATGCCATCAGTGGCGCTTTGGCGCTCCATGACAAGCAAAGCCTCGCTGGCAGCGCTGAGCGCTTTACCGTGGCGTCCAGCCAAATGAAGACTGATGCTGTCGACCAACAAGGTCATAGCGCCACGCTCGGCGCGTTGTACGCGGCCCCACTTGACCTTGGCAGCTGCGAGACGCAAGCCTGCGCTGAGGTTTTTTAAAGACAACAGCAGCCAACACACAGCGACCAACGCAATCATCACCACGTTTAATGAGAGGTCTATACGTTGTGAACCAACAAACAACGACACCATAGCGGTGTTGTCGAGAGCCCATGCAAGCGCCACACCTGCTAGCACCCATACAACCAAAGAACTTAACCATTTCATAATCAAGCCCCCTTATCGACCAGCAGCTGCAGTGGCCAATGCGCCCAGCGTGGACTGCGGCATGGGCACTTGCAAACCTTGAATGCTAGCTTGCGCACTCTGAAGCTTTTCGAGCAAGGCTTGCACCTCAACGGCACCCGGCGAACCGTACTGCGACACTGACAACGCAACGGCCGCCAGATCTTGCGAGGCCACATCGTGTTGCGCACCCACCAGAGCCAAACGCGCATTCAGCACGCGCAGCTTGAGATTCTCGCGCAGCACCCAAGCATGCTCAGGACTTAACAAAAAGGTGTCGCTGTTGTCGATGGTTCGCACACGTACTAAGCTAGACATATAAGCGCCGGCAGTACCTGACCAGCGTTGCCAAAAACCAGCTGCTTGCGCACGCGCACTGTACCAAGCATTGACTACCCAGTTATCGCCAACAAGCGGGCTGTTGGCGGCAGTGGGCTCAGTGTCTAAAGCAACCTGTGCGGCGCTATTCCCTGCTTCCGCACCAGCAGTTGATGCATCGCCAGCTGGCTCGATGGTCCTGTTGAGTGGGGGCGGCGCCATGCTGCGCATAGGCACGCGGTCTATGAACTTGGGCAACGCAGCCAATTGCGCCACCAACATGGGTACATCCGTGCCAGCCACTTCTTGCAGGCGGACCAGGTCAGCCTCCATGGCTTGTAACACCGGATTGAGGCGGGGTTGTGCCGTGCGATTGATACGTTCAATACCCGCTTGCAAAGTGGCTATAAGTGCATTGGGGCTGCCCATTAGGTTGGACTGCTGCACAGCAAAACGCATCGATGACTCTAAGTCTTGCACCAATGTGTCGTCGCGCGAACGCGAAACACTGAGCATGAGCTCCTCTAATTGCGTTCGCTGCAAATTCAACTCGCTGAGCTTGGCCTCTGCCAAACTCATGCGCGCCTGCAATGCTTGCGCGAGTTGCTCGGCAGCGCCAGCTTGTGCACCAGCTGTTTTGGTTTGGACCAACACCGCATCAGAGCGCTGCTGGGCATCCAGGCGCGCAGTGTCGAGT
>CALBWZ010000402.1 GCA_937893415.1 uncultured Comamonadaceae bacterium
ATGATCGATGCAGAAATGTAAGGCATGATGCCCAGAGCGAAAACAGTAAAACGGGACAAGGCGCCGCCGGAGAACATATTGAACAAACTCAATATACCGCCGCTTTGACCTTTGAACAACTGCTGCAATTGAACGGGGTCAATACCCGGAACAGGTATGTGTGCACCAATGCGGTACACCACCAGCGCCAGTAGCAAAAACACCAGACGACGAGGCAAGTCGCCCATACCAGAGCCTTTGTTGTTCGATGCAGGTGTTGTTACCACAGCTTCAATCCAATGTTGCTACTAAGCTGCTTGAACACTGCCACCGGCAGCTTCAATTGCAAGCTTGGCGCCAGCCGTAGCTTTAATGTTCTTTAGCGTCACTGCGCGGGTCAATTCGCCGGTCATAACAACTTTAACGTTGCGAACCAATTGACCAACCAAACGAGCTTGCTTCAAGACCAACAAGTCAACCTCTGCCATGTTTAGTGCAGACAAGTCAGACAAATTGATTTCACCATTGAGTGCCACCGCACGTGATTTAAAACCACGCTTGGGCAAACGACGGTGCATAGGCATTTGGCCACCCTCGAAGCCTACACGGTGAAAACCACCTGTGCGTGACTTTTGACCCTTGTGGCCGCGACCTGCAGTTTTGCCCAAGCCTGAGCCTATGCCGCGACCTACGCGGCGACGTGCATGCTTAGCGCCTGCACTTGGTTTAATAGTATTCAGTTCCATCATTGACTCCAATTACAGAACCTTAACCAGGTAACTGACTTTATTGATCATGCCGCGCACAGCAGGCGTGTCTTCCAACTCGCGGGTGCTGTTTATTTTGCGCAAACCCAAACCACGAATCGTGGCTCGGTGGTCAGCTTTACAACCAATTGGGCTGCGAAACAGCTGAACGGTCACTCTTTTATCGGTGCTCATGGCTAGTCCTTAGTTGAATATATCTTCAATAGACTTGCCACGCTTGGCTGCTACTGATGAAGGAGACGACAGGTTTTTCAGGGCGTTGATGGTTGCACGCACCAAGTTGTATGGGTTGCTTGACCCGTGGCTTTTAGCAACCACGTCTGTCACACCAACCACCTCAAACACTGCACGCATCGGGCCGCCAGCAATGATGCCGGTACCTTTGGAAGCAGGAAGCAACATCACTTTGGCTGCACCATGTGAACCGTAAACTTCGTGGTGAACGGTGCCGCCTTTCAACTGGGCTTTTACCAAGTTGCGACGCGCTTCATCCATTGATTTTTGCACGGACACTGGCACTTCACGCGCCTTGCCTTTACCCATACCAACTTTGCCTTCGCCGTCACCGACTACTGACAATGCTGCGAAACCCAGAATACGACCGCCCTTGACTACTTTGGTCACACGGTTAATTGCGATCATTTTCTCGCGCAGTCCGTCTTCTGGGGCGTCTTTTTTAGCTGCTGCTGTAAATTTTGCCATTATCTTTTCCCGTCCTGATCAGAACTGCAAACCAGCTTCGCGGGCAGCTTCAGCCAAAGCTTTCACACGACCGTGGTAGGCGAAGCCTGAACGATCAAATGCTACTTGCTCTACGCCAGCTGCTTTGGCACGTTCGGCAATACGTTTGCCAATAATGCCTGCTGCAGCGACGTTGCCGCCCTTGCCTGCGCCGCCAATTTGGCTGCGAATTTCAGCTTCTGCAGTTGATGCAGAGGCCAATACTTTTGTGCCACAACCAGATATAACACTGGCGTAGATGTGTAAATTGGTGCGATGGACTGACAAGCGGACTACGCCCTGCTTGGCAATGCGTACACGGGTTTGACCCGCACGACGCGCACGCTGTTCCTTTTTGGTCAACATGATCTTGGTCCTTATTTCTTCTTGGTCTCTTTGATCACTATGCGCTCATCCGAGTAGCGGATGCCCTTGCCTTTGTAAGGCTCGGGTGGGCGCGTAGAACGCACCTCAGCAGCAATTTGACCAACACGCTGACGATCAGCGCCTTTAATCAATATCTCGGTTGGCGCTGGCGTTTCAACAGTAATGCCTTCAGGCATTACAAAATCCACGGGGTGCGAGAAACCAATCTGCATGTTTAGCTTTGAACCTTGGGCCGCCGCTTTAAAACCCACGCCTACTAGCATGAGCTTCTTTTGGAAACCTTTGGTCACACCATTTACCATGTTGTTGACCAACTGGCGCATGGTGCCGGACATGGCGTTAGCAGCAGTAGATTCATCTACTGGTACAAACGTCATGCGTCCGTCATTGCTTTCAATTTTCACTAGGGCGTTGAGCTTTTGCTCCAACGCTCCCAAGCTGCCTTTGACCGTAATACGGTCTGCACCGATGACTACATCCACACCTGGTGGGATGGCAACTGGCATTTTTGCGACTCGCGACATGTGTTACTCCTTGGTGTGTACAGTTATGCGACGTAACACAACACTTCGCCACCCACGCCTTCGGCGCGAGCTTTGCGGTCGGTCATAACACCCTTGGGTGTCGTCACGATTGCCACACCCAAGCCGTTCATCACTTGCGGGATGGACTTGGAGCCACGGTACACACGCAAACCTGGGCGAGAGATACGCTCAATGCGCTCTATCACAGGTGAGCCTGCATGGTACTTTAATGTCACTACCAACTCTGGTTTACCAGCGTTGGGGTTGACTTTGAAACTGTCTATATAGCCTTCGTCAGTTAAGACTTGGGCAATCGCGACTTTGACTTTTGATGCAGGCATTGCAACTGTGGCTTTTTCAACCATTTGTGCATTGCGGATGCGGGTCAACATGTCCGCGATAGGATCACTCATACTCATATTTGTTCTCCTGCGGCTTACCAGCTAGCCTTGGTCACGCCAGGGATGTTGCCTTCAAAGGCTAGTTCACGCACTTTTGCGCGAGCCAGACCAAATTGACGGAAGGTACCGCGGGGGCGTCCCGTGATGCCACAGCGATTGCGTTGACGCGTTGGATTTGCGTTGCGGGGCAACTTTTGCAAACCTAAGCGAGCAGCATCGCGCTCTTCATCAGAAAGCTTGGCATTGTTTGCCACAGCTTTGAGTTCTGCGTATTTCTTTGCAAACTTTTTCGCGAGCATCTCACGCTTAAGTTCACGCTGTATTAGTGCTTGTTTAGCCACGCGTTACCTCAATTCTTGAACGGAAAGCGGAAACCAGTGAGAAGCGCTTTTGCTTCAGCATCTGTTTTTGCCGTTGTCGTAATACTGATATTGAGTCCACGCAAAGCGTCAACTTTGTCGTACTCAATTTCAGGGAAAATAATCTGCTCTTTAACGCCGATGTTGTAATTACCGCGGCCGTCAAAAGAGCGGCCTGATATGCCGCGAAAGTCACGCACACGT
The DNA here is from genome assembly GCA_937893415.1 of uncultured Comamonadaceae bacterium. Classification (GTDB taxonomy): domain Bacteria; phylum Pseudomonadota; class Gammaproteobacteria; order Burkholderiales; family Burkholderiaceae_C; genus RS62. The sequence continues at coordinate 3,342 of CALBWZ010000402.1, forward strand.
GGCAAAGACACGGATACGAAACGGTCTAAGAATTCATACATGCGACTGCCACGCAAAGTCACCATGCAACCAATTGGTTGCAACTCGCGAATTTTGAAACCAGCGATTGGTTTGCGCGCCTTTGTCACCACAGGCTTTTGACCTGCAATTTTGGTCAGGTCGGACACCGCGTGGTCCATAACTTTTTTGTCGGCTACCGCCTCACCAACACCCATATTCAGGGTGATTTTGGTGATGCGTGGCACCTCCATAGGTGATTTGTATCCAAATTGCTCAATAAGAGCTGGCGAAATTTTTTCGCGGAATTGCTGTAAAAAACGCGACATGATTAGGCCACCTTGATTTCTTCGCCGCTAGACTTAAATACGCGCACTTTCGTGCCGTTGTCCAACTGCTTAATAGCTACACGGTCAGCCTTGCCTGTAGCAGCATTGAATATCGCTACGTTGGACTGATGCAAAGACATTGTTTTTTCGATAATGCCGCCAGTCACACCCTTCATTGGGTTGGGCTTAACGTGCTTCTTTACCAAGTTAATGCCATCAACGACCAAACGTTCGTTTTCAGCCTTTACCGATACGGTACCGCGCTTACCTTTGTCGCGGCCTGCAATGACGATGACTTCGTCACCTTTGCGGATTTTGTTCATGTGATACGTCCTTTTATAGAACTTCAGGCGCCAAAGACACAATCTTCATGAACTTCTCATTTCGCAATTCGCGAGTGACAGGTCCGAAGATGCGTGTGCCGATTGGCTCAAGCTTGGCGTTTAGCAACACGGCGGCATTGCCGTCGAATTTGATCAAGGCGCCATCGGGACGGCGAATGCCCTTAGCGGTGCGCACAACGACCGCGCTGTAAACCTCGCCTTTTTTGACGCGGCCACGCGGAGCGGCTTCCTTGATGCTGACTTTGATGACGTCACCAACACTGGCGTAACGCCGCCTAGATCCGCCTAGCACCTTGATGCACATGACAGACTTGGCGCCAGTGTTGTCTGCAACACTGAGTCTTGTTTGAGTTTGAATCATTAGTATGTAGTCCCAACTTGAATCAGCGACACCACCACGGCAGCGCTTGATCAGTCTTGGGCCCGTCGTTGGCACGCAATCTACGCAAGCAACCTTGGTTAACTTACATGTACCGCATACACATCGATTGGGCTGAAAAAAATGTCTTCTCCTGTTTAATCAAGCGAAGCCCACTAGTATAGCCTAGCTTTTAGTGTCCGCACAAGTTCTTTTACAAATATTTGTAATTAGCCCGTCGGTGTGGCTAGACTGGCCGTCTGTGGTCATTGCGCGTGTTACCCCACTTTTGGCGCCAACACAATTTAAGCTGACAATTTAC
>CALBWZ010000403.1 GCA_937893415.1 uncultured Comamonadaceae bacterium
CTTAGATTTTAGGGCTTGGCGTGGGCATTAATTTTGAAATCAGACGCGCCAGGCCCTAAAATACAAATTCTGTTCAAGAGAGCGTGGCGTATTGACTGGCTGTAAGGTCTGATACATCACCGCCGAAGGCGCAATCTCCCATGATCGCTCAGGCCCGCGTATTGATCAGATAATCAGCCGATACTGGAGAGCGTGTGGGGCTTACAGCCTTGCACCACCGAAGGAGCAAGGGCTCATTGCATGGCGCATTGGGCTTGAATCTCTCAGGTACAAGGGACAGTGGGAGCGGCAACACACCATCGCTGGCATACATTGGTTTGCTGGGTAGGTGTGTTTGTGTCGCAACCTGTTCCCAGCCGCTGGTGCGCAATGCGCCGTGTTGGGGCTGATTAAGAAAGCGCTTTTTATGCGTATTACTGTTATGGGCGCCGGTGTTACCGGCATCACAACCGCTTGGTATCTCACACAATCTGGTCACGACGTAACCGTTATAGACCGTCAACCTGGCGCAGGTTTAGAAACCAGCTTTGCCAATGGTGGACAAGTGTCTGTGTCACACGCCGAACCTTGGGCCAACCCCAGTGCCCCACTGAAAGTGTTGAAGTGGTTGGGTAAGGAAGACTCACCACTGTTGTTTCGCATTCGTCCGGACCTGAACCAGTGGCTGTGGGGCTTGTCTTTTCTGCGCGAGTGCACAGCGGCACGCACACGCAACAACATCAAACAAATGGTAAACCTAGGCATGTACAGCCGCAGTGCCTTGCAGGCTTTGCGCGCTGACACTGGCATTGCCTACAACCACACAACAAAAGGCATATTGCACTTTTACACCAGCGACAAAGAGTTTGAAGGCGCACAAGCACCGGCAGCCATCATGCGCGAATTTGGCTGCGAACTTGACATGAAGTCGCCTGCAGAATGTGTGGCCATTGAACCCGCATTGGCATCTAACCTGCACCGCATTGTGGGCGGCAGTATGACCCCTAGCGACGAATCTGGTGACGCTCATTTGTTCACCAAACAACTGGCCCAGATGTGCGCTGACACAGGCGCGCAGTTTTTATACGGCACACGGATTGTGGGCTTTAACAAGTCAGGCGACGAACTACAGTCTTTGCGCCTTGCCAATACCGATGGGGTTGTGACAGAGCACACGGCTGACGCCTATGTCATGTGCATGGGCTCATTCAGCAGCCACTGGAATACGCTGCTAGGCCAAACCCTGCGCATCTACCCTGCCAAAGGCTACTCAGTGACGTTGCCTGTTATCAACGAAGAGGCCTCCTACAACGTCTCGTTGACAGACGACGAGTACAAGCTGGTCTTCTCGCGGTTAGGCGATAGGTTGCGCATTGCTGGAACAGCTGAGCTCAACGGCTATGACACCGATTTGAATTTGGTGCGCTGCGAAGCGATTGTCAAACGCGTCAAAGACTTGTTTCCTGGTATCACCGATGGCGTGGGCGCGCGTTACTGGACAGGGCTTCGACCGACCACACCTAGCAACGTACCGTATATAGGCAGGGCAAAAACGCGCAACGTGTTTTTGAATACTGGCCACGGCACATTGGGCTGGACGCACAGTTGCGGCTCTGCAGCAGCATTGGCAGACATCGTGAACGGTAAAAAACCGGAGGTGGACTTCAGTTTCATCAACGCCTAAAGCCCACTTACATGGAAGCTTCTAACTCATGAGGTGGTTAGCCGCTAATCGCTGCTTGGCTGCGCCTACCACCGCTTGGGTCAGGCGTTTGGCGGCACTGGACTCTTTCACCCAGTGCTGCCACACCAAAGGCACGTCGACAGGCTTGTCATCAAACACCTCCACCACGCCCATGGCATCGGCTCGCGTGCCCAGCATCAACTCTGGCACCATGCCCCAGCCTAAACCTTGCACAATGGCGTGCTCAAAAGCGTCAACGGCGGGAACAAAGTGGCGCGGATAGGCCGCGTGTGTGAGCGCGAAATGTTGCCTTAAAAACATGTCTTGCAGACCGTCTTTGCGATTAAAGACCACGGCAGGGCTTGCCAACATACGGTGAAGCGATACATTGCCAGCTGGCGTTAGCCACTTGCTGCGCTGCATAGGGCTGGACACACATCGGTATCTCATAACCCCTAAAGGAATGGCTGCACAGCCAGCAATAGACTGCGCTGAAGTTGTCACACAGCCGACCACTTGGCCTTGCTTTAAGGCCTCTAAGGTATGGTCTTGGTCATCAATCGTGATGTCTAACAACAATCGGTGGCGCTTCAGTGTTGGCGACACACCGCTCAAAAACCAGGCGGCTAAAGAATCCGCGTTGACCGCCACGCTCAAGGTCTGCATGGGTCGTCCAGCTGATGTTTCGCCATGCCCCAACAGCACGCTCAACAAGTCCGCCTCCATCAACCTAACGTGGCGCACATGCGCAAGCAACTTGCTGCCACTGGGCGTGACGCTGACACGTTTGCCGCGCACCAATAAGCGTTGTCCCAAGGACTCTTCCAGCGCGCTAACGCGCAACGACACAGCAGCCAGGGTCAGTCGCAAGGCAACGGCTGCCTTAGAAAAACTAGCATGCTCCGCTACTGCCAGCAAGGCGTCTAGTTGCTTGGGGTCTAGGTGTTGGCTCATAAGCAGCAATCAAAATGCAAAGAGAGATTTAATTTGTTAAATAAAATTTAATATGCTTATTGAATATTTTATTGTATTTAATTATTTAACACCTCCCGCCATAATTGTCTCATTGCTTTTACACAAGAGCGGGCATTCACACCAACTGCTCCTACAGAGCCATTACGCAACATGTTTCCTTTATCACTAACCCTACCAACTGGCATGAGCGGCGCCTTCGGAGCTGGCATCGCCTTGAGCCTAGCCACCATCATGGCGCTAGGCCCTCAAAATGTTCACGTCATGCGCATGGGACTGATGCGACAGCATGTCCTGTTGACCATCGTCACCTGCGCCTTGTCAGACATTGTGCTGATAGCCACTGGCGTATTGGGCTTAGCCCTCCTAGGTGGCTTGAGTGACAAGTTGCAAGGCGCCATGGTTGGTGCAGGTGCTTTATTTTTACTGGTGTATGGCTGGCAAGCTGCGCAGCGCTTCATTCGTCCCACCACCAACACCAGCCCACTAGACGTGGCCAGCAGCCCACCATCTGGGCCTCAGGTGTTCTCACGCAAGCAAGCTGTTGCATCGGCTTTGGCCTTTTCGTTTTTAAACCCGCATGCTTGGTTAGATACCGCTGTGATCATTGGCACCGCATCGTTGGCCTATGGTCAAACAGGCGGGATAGTATTTGGTGCAGGTGCAATCACAGGCTCATTGATTTGGTTCTGCAGCCTTGGCTTGGCCGTATACCTCCTTGGCCGGCGCATTGGCAACGCCAACATGTGGCATTGGCTTGATGGCATGGTCGCCATCATGATGTGGGCCACAGCAGCTTGGTTGCTGGCGCAGTTGGTGAACTAGTTGCTTTATTCGTTCTTTGGGAACTTTGTGGGATGGGATGGGATGGTTCTTCATGACCTACGCCACAACCAACCCAATTGCTGTGACGAATTACACGGTTGTCTTATGTGGCTAGCGCGAAGGATGAAGCACCAAGGCCATGCACCAAGCCTCTCAAGCCGTGCACTGGCTTGGCGCTGCGCACACAGGTGACACCTAGACCATAAGACCCACCGATTACGTGCTGACGCTGTGCCAAAACTCAGGCTGCGCGTAGTGGTGCTTCAAAAAGTCAATCCACAGCCGAACGCGTAATGCCAAGTGTTTGCGCTGTGGAAACACGGCGAACACACCATTTGGCGGTGCAGCGAACTCGTCCAATACTGTGACCAAACGTCCAGCGGTGAGGTCCGCTTCCACTTCCCAGGTGCTGCGCCAAGCAATACCCCAACCGGCCAAACACCATGTGTGCAACACCTGTCCGTCTGAGCAATCCAATGGCCCACCTGGCTTGAGGTGCATGATTTCTGTTTCGGTGACGCTGCCGTTTTGTGGCACCTGAAAGGCCCATCCTCTGGTTTGCGAGGCGTCAGACGACAAGGTCAAGCAATCAAATCTCGCCAAGTCTTGCGGTAGGCTCGGACGACCATGCATTTTTAGATAACCGGGCGAGGCCACGCACAAGCGCCGGTTATCGGCCAAGCGCACGCTCACCAACGAGGAGTCCGGCATATCGCCCACGCGCACAGCGCAATCAAAACCTTCGCCAGCGATGTCAACCACTCGGTCGCTTAAATTCAAGGTGATGGTGACGTCTGGATGCAGCTCACGGAATTGCGGCACCAACGTTGCGACGTAAGCACGGCCAAAACCGGCTGGAGCGGTGATACGCAAATGCCCGCTAGCCTTCACACCGCCGGCACTTACGCTGGCCTCGGCGTTCGATAAGTCTGTCAACAAACGTTGGCAATCTTCTAAAAAAGCACTGCCTTCGTGGGTCAGCGTGATGCGCCTCGTCGTGCGCATTATCAACTTCACGCCCAAGCGTGCTTCTAAGGCGTCTAGGCGACGGCCAATAACGGCCGGTGCAACGCCTTCGGCATTGGCTGCCGCCGTGAGGCTGCCACGCAGCGTAACGGCTACAAAGGTTTCCAATTGTTTCAGCTTGTCCATGCATACATTATGTGCAAATAAGTCATTAATTGTTCGCTATTTGGTGAATTAATGTATCGTGTAGTTTGCAATACAGTACAC
>CALBWZ010000404.1 GCA_937893415.1 uncultured Comamonadaceae bacterium
AGTTGGCCAATGCCAAATTGGCCAGTGCTCGCCTGCCCATGCTGGTGGCGCTTGTGTCAAACGGTTGTGTGGCGTTGTAAGTGTTAAAAGCCAACGCCCACTCGGGCGCCAAGGCTTGCGCCAGTTGCAAGCGCAAGGATTCACGCACTGCATGAATTTGCTGCGGATCCACGGTTTGCAGTTGCTCGGCAATATACGACTCGCTGGGCAGTGTGAGCACCAGCTCTTTAAACGATGCGGCCAATTGCGTGTTGTTCAAAACGCTGCGCAGTGCATCAACATAAGGCGCATCTGGTGTGATGGTCTCGTGGCTGCGAATAGCGCTTAGTAGTCGCGTTAATGCCAAACGCTGAGCAGCCTCCCATTGGTTAAAGGGATCGCTGTCGCAAGCCAGCAAGTGCAGCCACTGCTCGTCAGACAACACGATGTCTAGCACCACAGGCGCACTAAAACCACGCAGCACAGAGGGCACTGCGTCTTGTGTGATGTTGGTAAAGGTAAAGCGTTGGCTGGTGTCCTTGAGTACCAGCGTACGTGAGGTAGGGGTGTGGTCGTCGCCAGGCATGGCCAGTGGCAAAGCGCTGCCGTCAATGCCCACCAAGCCGACAGTGACTGGTATGACAAAAGGGTCTTTAACGGGCTGGTTGGGCGTTGCCGCGCAGCTTTGACGCAGCTCAAAGGTGTAGGTGCTGGCGCTGCTGTTGTGCTCGCCCACCACATGCAAGCGAGGTGTGCCAGCTTGGCTGTACCAACGCTTGAATGTTGCGAGGTTTTCAGCCAAGGCCGAGTTGGGGTTGGCGTCGGCAATGGCTTGTGCGAAGTCGTCGCAAGTAACGGCTTGGCCGTCAAAGCGCTCAAAGTACAAGGCCATGCCTTTGGCAAAACCATCGCGTCCTACCAAGGTGTGCATCATGCGCACCACTTCGGCACCTTTTTCGTAAATGGTGACGGTGTAAAAATTGTTGATTTCTTCGTATTGGTCAGGTCGCACTGGGTGGGCCATTGGGCCTGCATCCTCAGGAAACTGTGCTGTGCGCAACACGCGTACATCTTCGATGCGTTTGACCGCGCGCCCTGAGGCACTGTCAGCCATGTCTTGGCTGAACTCTTGGTCGCGGAAAACGGTTAGGCCTTCTTTGAGTGAAAGCTGAAACCAATCACGGCAGGTGATGCGGTTGCCGGTCCAGTTGTGGAAGTACTCGTGTGCCACCACGCTTTCAACGTTAGAAAAATCGGCATCGGTGGCGGTTGAGGGACTGGCCAAGACAAACTTGGTGTTGAAGATATTCAAGCCCTTGTTTTCCATTGCGCCCATGTTGAAATCGCTGGTGGCCACAATCATGAAGCGCTCAAGGTCCAAGGGCAGGTTAAAGCGCGTCTCGTCCCAAGCCATGCTGGCCATGAGCGACTGCATGGCGTGTTCGGTCTTGTCAAGGTCACCCGGGCGCACGTAAATTTGCAGCACATGGTCGTTGCCGTTGCGCGCGGTCACGCGCTGCTCACGGCACACCAGTTGGCCAGCGACCAGTGCAAACAAGTAGCTGGGCTTTGGGTGTGGGTCCACCCATTTGGCAAAATGGCGGCCATCTGGGAGGGTGCCGCTGTCAACCAAGTTGCCGTTGGACAGCAGCACGGGAAAGGCGGCCTTATCAGCGCGCAAGGTCACCGTGTAGATGGCCATCACGTCTGGGCGGTCTAAGAAATAGGTAATGCGCCTGAAACCTTGTGCTTCGCATTGCGTGAAAAAACAATCGCCACTCATGTACAAGCCCATCAGCTGGGTGTTGGTGCTCGGGTCGCATGTGGTGAGAATTTCTAGGTCAAACGCCTCAAGCCCTTCTGGCAAGCTCTCAAGTACGAGTTGGCTGCCGTCTTTTTTGAAACTGCAGCCTTGCCCGTTGACCAGCACACGTGTGGGGGTTAGGGCTTCGCCGTCTAAGCGCAGCGCGCTGGCTGCTATGTCACCATTTCGGC
>CALBWZ010000405.1 GCA_937893415.1 uncultured Comamonadaceae bacterium
TACGCTCAACCGCCAACGACACACCCATACCGCCGCCAATGCACAAAGCGGCTAGACCCTTGTTGTGGCCTTCGCGCTGCATTTCGTGCAACAAGGTAACCAAAATGCGGCAGCCACTCGCACCGATAGGGTGGCCCAGCGCGATAGCGCCGCCATTGGGGTTGACCTTTAGCGGGTCAATTTCAAGCGCCTTGTTGACCGCACAGGCTTGCGCCGCAAAGGCTTCATTCAACTCAAACACGTCAACATCGCTGATGGCCCAACCTGCACTGGCCAAGGCTTTGCGCGAAGCCGACACAGGGCCCATGCCCATGGTAGCCGGGTCTAGGCCGCTGGTGCCAAAGCCTGCAATGCGAGCCAATGGCTTTAAGCCCAGTTCAGCTGCTTTCTCAGCGCTCATCACCATAACGGCCGCTGCGCCGTCATTGATGCCTGATGCATTGCCAGCGGTCACAGTGCCTGCTTTGTCAAAAGCTGGACGCAGCCCTGCCATGCTGGTGGCGTCGGACTTGCGGTTGATGAACTCATCAGCCTCGAACACGACTGGCTCGCCTTTGCGCTGGGGGATACTCACAGCGACAATTTCATCTTTGAATTTACCTGCGTCTTGCGCCGCGCGCGCTTTGACTTGACTGGACAATGCCAAGGCGTCTTGAGCTTCACGTGAAATCTCATGTTCTTTGGCCACGTTCTCAGCGGTAATGCCCATGTGGTACTGGTTGTAGACGTCCCACAGGCCATCCACAATCATGGTGTCAATCATTTTCCAATCTCCCATGCGCTGGCCATCGCGTGAGCCGCGCAACACGTGTGGGCTGGCGCTCATGTTTTCCTGGCCACCAGCTATCACTATCTCGCTGTCGCCCCAAGCCACTGCTTGGGCGGCCAACATCACGGCCTTCAAGCCTGAGCCACACACGACATTGATCGTGAGCGCTGGCACTTCATTGGGCAAGCCTGCTTTAAGAGTGGCTTGGCGCGCTGGATTTTGTCCCACACCTGCGGTGAGCACTTGACCCATGATGACTTCGCCAATGTGTGCAGGTGCCACACCGGTGCGGCGCAGCAATTCTTTAATAACAATGGCACCCAACTCGGTGGCTGGCACATTGGCTAAAGCACCTCCAAATTTCCCAACTGCGGTTCTAGCTGCGGCAACAATAACGACGTCTTTCATGCGGGAGTCTTTCTTTGATAAAAATAGGTTTACAAACTAGCAGGCTTGTTTGCCTTGACTTTGACGTAGCGACCAGGCGCTGGCTCAATCGCCTTGTAGCTGCCTCGCTTACCGTAAGTTTTAGGAGCAGCAACTTGCGCACCTGCATGGCCGCTAAGCCACTCAGACCAGTCGGTCCACCAGCTGCCTGTATGTTCGGTGGCTTTGGCAATCCAGTCGCTGGCGTCAGCAGGAAACGCTTTGTCTGATCCAATCCAGTGGCTGCGCTTGCCTGTAGAGGGCGGGTTAATCACCCCGGCAATGTGACCAGATGCACCCATTACAAAGCGTTTTGGCCCGGCCCAGTGCTGCGTGGTGGCATATGCGCCACCAATAGGCACAATATGATCTTCCCGCGAACCGTAAATGTAGGCGGGTATTTTGACTTGCCTGAAGTCAATTGACTCACCGCAAACAATGGTCGACTGTGGTTTCACCAAGCGGTTTTCCAAATACGTATTGCGCAAGTACCACGCGTAAAAAGGCCCGGGCAGATTGGTCGTGTCGCCATTCCAATACAACAAATCGAACGGTGGGGGCGACTGCCCCTTTAGGTAGTTGCCCACCACATAGTTCCATACCAGATCGTTGGGGCGTAAAAATGAGAACGTAGTGGACAAGTCGCTGCCTGGCAGCAAGCCACCCTTGGTGAACTGCAGCTCACGCAACTTCACAAAGCCCTCGTCAATAAACACATCCAGCACACCGGTGTCACTAAAGTCCAGCAAAGTGGTGAGCAAGGTCACGCTGTTGACGGGCTCCTCACCGCGCGCGGCCAATACAGCCAGGGCGGTACTCAAGATGGTGCCGCCAACGCAAAACCCCAAGGCATTGATGGTCTCAGCACCTGTGATGTCACGCACCGTTTGTATGGCTGTCATGACGGCGTCTTCAACGTAGTCGTCCCAAGTCGCATTGGACAGTGACTCGTCCGGGTTGCGCCAGCTCACCACGAAGGTTCGGTGGCCTTGGGCGACCGCATAACGAATCAATGAGTTCTCAGGCTGCAGATCCAATATATAAAATTTATTGATACACGGCGGTACCAATAAAAAAGGACGTTCAAATACGGTCGCTGTGAGGGACTTGTATTCAATGAGTTGAAACAACTCGTTTTCAAAGACAACCGCGCCTTCTGTCGTCGCGACATTTTTACCCACCTCAAAGACGGACTCATCGGTCATGGACACATGGCCTTGGCGCATATCGCTCAATAAGTTTTGCATGCCTTTGGCGATGCTTTCCCCCTTTGTCTCAACGGCCATGCGCTGGGCTTCAGCGTTGAAGGCTAAAAAATTGCTGGGTGCGCTGGCATCAACCCACTGCTGCACATAAAAACGGACTTTTGCGCGGACTTTCTCAGATCCCACCACCGCATCAGCCATACCCAGCAGGGCTCGGGTGTTGATGAGGTACATCGCGGCAGCTTGCTTGGCCGCAACATTGGTCTGCCAATCTTGGGCAGAGAAGCGTTTGTCGCGGTGCAAGCCGTCTAGTTGGCCATCTCGCCCTAAAGCCAACACGTCTTGTTGGTAGGTCTGTTGCACAACCACCAAGGCACTGGCGTCAAAAGCGGGCATGGCTCCCAAGCTGGCATCTTTGCCAACGGCGTTTTGCAAGTAGGACATAGCTTGCGTCAAGTCCGCCCATGGTGCTTGGGCGCCCAACGCCTGAGCGCCTGCTGGCATGGACAATGGAAGACCACCTGCCATGCCCATCTGTGCAAGGGCGGCAAAGGGATTCAATGCAGATGCAGCTTGGGTTGCAGAGGCTGATACACCAACTGGAGGAATGGCGTTGCCCGGGATCCCACCCGTTTGTGCCAAGTGTGTCCATTGCTTCGTCAGGGTTTGTTGCCACCGACTAGCCATATCCAACCATTTAGCTTGAGAATCCATATAGTCTCCACATATTTTTATTACACACACGCTATGACTTCGAACAACTTACCTACCGCCATGCAAACACAACCGTGTGCATGCAACTTTGTATGTACTTAGTCATCATTGCATGGCTGTATGTCGCTGTCATGATGGCTGCCGCTGAAGCGACGCACTCGCAGGGTTCTGTCCTAGGGGCTATTGTGACGTTTCTCATTTATGGGTTAATACCTATGGCTATTGTTGTGTACATCATGTATGCCCCCTCTCGGCGCACAGCCAGGCGCAAAGCAGAAGCCTTAGAAGCTGAAGCGCTTAAAGCTAACAAGCCTGAAGACCAATAAACGCTGCCATGCGCCCACTACCGCCCAACGTCTGCTGATCGCGCCGGTAAGAGAAATACACATCAGGGTTACCAAACGTACACCACGCAGGGCTGGCATCATTGCCAGTTACAGAGACTATGCCTAGGTCAGACAGTACCAATTGAGCCAATGCAGGCAGGTTGGCAAGGTACTTGATGGCACGCGACGGCCCAAGACCCGCTGCAGTGCGAATACCACCCGCCACATCACCAAACAGCTGGGGTTGCGTGGGTTCAACCAATTCGAACCATGCATGGGCCTGCGGGTGTTGCGCCACAAACGCTGCTCGCACCTCTGCACCCACCTCGAAGGCTGCTGGACCAATGCAAGGACCTAACCAGACATGGACGTCTCGGCACAACTCACCCACACTGCAGTGCGCTTGCGCAGCCATGGCTTGAACCGTGGCTTGCAACACCCCATTGGCGAGTCCTCGCCAACCTGCATGAGCCCCCGCTACCAATGGCTTGTGCTTGTGCGCAAACAACACGGGTAAGCAATCAGCAACCATGATGGCCGCAGCCAGCCCGGGAGTGGCACACACCACGGCATCTGCTTCTACGCTCAGCGTGGCATTGGCTTGCGTCAGCAGATGAACATGGGTGCCGTGCACTTGTGTCATGAAGCACGGCGTCAGGCCTAAGGCTTGCGTCAACAAGCGACGGTTGGCAAGAACAGCTTGTGGGTTATCACCCACATGGTCACCCACGTTCAAGCTGTCAAACGGCGCTGTCGACACCCCACCAATGCGTTGTGTCATGTGTGCCACCACAGGGTGGGGCGCATCCCACACGACAGGCGTACCTAGTTTCTTTAATGCGTTGGTAGATTGAACGTTGTCCATAGCCGGATACTATAGAGCGCAAATACAACACGCACTGTTGACCAACTCTTTGTAGCCACCCATTCAACTCCCACATGCAAGCTCTTTTAGAGGCCATTGCCGCCGCACCAATGCCAACAGATGCGCGACGTATCTTTCACGGCCGAGGTGGCGTGCATCCGGGCTGCGAACAGTGGTCGCTGGATTGGTTTGCGCCGGTCTGGCTGCTAACCAGCTACAAGCCAGCGAATGAGACTGAACTTGAGCGCATTCATGTGGCTTTGTCACAGCGCTGGACTGTAGTCGCGCCACCAGGTCTGCAGCTGAATTGGGTCTTTCAATGCCGAAGTGCGGGCCAATCTACAACCCGTCTGATGGCGGGCAGTGTGCCTGAGCCGCACGACGTGAGCGAAGCCGCCGCTGTCTACCGCTTGCATGTGCTCAGAGGGCAGAATCACGGCCTGTTTTTGGATATGGCCAACGCGCGCCAATGGGTGAGGGACTGGATCGTGGCTCATCCTGCAAGCCATGGGCACTCCCCCGACCTTAAAGTGCTCAACCTGTTTGCATACACATGCGCTTTTTCAGTGGCAGCACTGCAGTCGGGTGCCAAGCAGGTGGTTAATGTGGACATGAGCGCAGGTGCTCTGTCAATTGGCCAGTTAAACCACAGGCTCAATGGGCTGGCCACAGGCGCAAGCTTTTTACCCCATGATATTTTTAAAAGTTGGGGCAAGATTGCCCGCAATGGCCCTTACCACTTGGTGATTGTTGACCCGCCTAGCTTTCAAAAGGGCAGCTTTGTTGCCACCAAAGACTACGCCAAGCTGATTCGACGGTTGCCAGCGCTCTTGCAGCCGGAGGGCGTGGCCATGGTATGCCTCAACGCGCCGGAGCTAGACACCCACTTTTTAAAAGCACTTGTTGCTGCCCAAGCGCCTGACTTGCAGTTCGTTCAGAGGCTGGCAAATCCCAGCGAATTTATGGATATTGATCCCCATCGCGCCTTAAAAGTACTGCTTTATAATTCATCCAAATGAAGCAACCTTGCGGTAGGCATGGGTTACTACCGATTCGCCGACCGCTCGGTCGGTTTATTATCTCATTTGAATTTTTTAACCTTACAGCAGGAGAACATCTGCATGCATAAAACACTGCAACACTCGCTAGTCGCGGCTACTTTAATGGCTTCAGCCTTCAGCGCCCACGCAGAGACCATCACCCTCAAAGTCCACCACTTTTTGGGTCCACAGTCCATACAACACACCACCATGATTGGTGACTGGTGCAAAAATATTGAGCGTGACTCCAAGGGCCGCTTGAACTGTCAGATTTACCCAGCCATGCAGCTGGGCGGCTCCCCCCCCCAACTGTTTGACCAAGCCAAAGACGGCATTGCAGACATTGTGTGGACTGTGGCAGGTTATTCAGGCACCCGTTTTTCACGCATTCAAGTCTTTGAACTGCCCTT
>CALBWZ010000406.1 GCA_937893415.1 uncultured Comamonadaceae bacterium
TGCGCACGGATGTAGCAGCAGGCAACAGCTTGCCCCAAACGGTGTAGCCGCCTTCGCCGTCCAACAGGTCGCCAGCTTTTAAGTTGCGCTTGGCTGTGGCAACGACGTCCGCTTTCCAGCAGGTTGCTGACCCAGTTGGTTCGCCGCGCAATGCCACACTCGCCACGCTCATGCCAACCTCTAAGCCAATCAAGTGCCAACGCTTGTACAGCGTGAAGTAGCGCCCGCTGGGGTCAGTGTGTGCGTTGTATTCCTCAAAACAATTTTTGATGTAGTCAGACTCAGCCTCAACCGTGACCCACACGCCCATGCGAATGTCATAAGGAATCACGCGTCCATCGGCTTCCAACGACGAAATGACTTCAACCATTCCTTTTTTTTCCAACACGCCGCCATCAGATAGTGGGCGCGTTACAAATGGAATATCTTTAACACTGGCTGGTGGATAGAGCAAGCCATTGCTGGGTACATCAAGCCCTGTGGCGTTGGCCACCGAGGCCGATTCAATCGAGGGCTTAGACCCATCAAGGAAGCTGTTGAACATTTTGGGGTTCAAACCGCCACGTGCTGCTTGCTCGGGACTCAAGCCATAGTTTCCCCACACAGTGTCTGGGGTTGAGTTACAAAAATGGGGCAACCACTTGTGCCCACGTCCAGCCGCTACAACTGGAAAACCACAGGTGCGTGCCCAGTCCACGAGGTCGCATATGAGTGCAGGTTGGTCACCAAACGCCAATGAATAAATGACACCTGCAGCCGCTGCACGCTTGGCCAGTACGGGGCCACACAACGCGTCTGCCTCTACCGTCACGTTCACGACATGTTTGCCATGCGCGAATGCTTCCAATATGTGGTCCACAGCAGCAATCGGGTTGCCTGTGCACTCGACCACAATATCAATGGCTGGGTGTTGCACGACAGCTTTCCAGTCGTCGGTCATCCAAGTTGTGCCATGTTTGACCGCATCATCAGCGCTGCTTGCCTGTGTTCGTTCAGGTTGCCAGCCCACTCTAGTCAGATTTGTTCGAGCAGCGTCTGGGTGTAGGTCTGCAATAGCCACCACGTGCACGCCAGGCGTGCGTGGTATCTGCGCCAAATACATTGATCCAAATTTTCCAGCACCTATGAGGGCGATACGAACAGGGTTGTTGTCACTGGCACGTCGCTGCAGTTTTGTAAATAAGTTCATATCAAGGTTTGCGCATCGTGTTGAAAAGTTTTTTACTCTGAGCACTTATAGCGAGTGTTGCCAAGAGCTGCAACCCCAGCGGTGACACGCCGTGGTTGCAACAGCCTATGGGCCATGCTCTGGTTCCTATACATGTGCCATTCTTGTGCCACAAGCCGTTGGGTGTCATGGCTTGAGCCCACACGTCAACCTGCTCTACCGTGGTGTGGGTGGCGTTCACAGATCAACATGCCAACAGCCCACCGCTTCAATGCGCTGATGGGTCAGCGCTGTGCGCCACATACAGTGTGTTATCCACGTGTCCCC
>CALBWZ010000407.1 GCA_937893415.1 uncultured Comamonadaceae bacterium
GCTCCAACAAATACATGGTGGCCTCATAGCCCATTCCACACCCACAAGACACATAGTCGGGTTGACCGTATTGCATGCCGGCGCGGGTGTTGACGACCACAATTTCCAAGGGTGACAAGCTGTGGTCAATGCGCTTGAGCTCAGCTTCCACCTCTGCCGCAGTCACCACATGGCCGTCGGGTAGGTGTCGGAAATCCAACTTCACGCCGGGTTGAAAACACCACTCCAGCGGTACCTCATCGATCGTGATGGCAGGCTTGGCTTCGCCACTGACCTTGTCCATGGTCGAGTGGTAGTGGTAAGGCGCATCCAAGTGTGTGCCATTGTGTGTACACAGTTTGACGAACTCCACCGCCCAGCCTTCGCCGTCGGGCAGGTCTTCTTTTTTCAAGCCTGGAAAAAAAGGCTCGATTTGCGAAATGGTGTTTTGGTGACTGAGGTATTCAATTTTCGGTGCGTAAGCGGGCGGGTCACTTATCACATCGTTTTCTAAATAAATAGACAAATCAACAAATCGACGGGTCATGGAGAGCCTCTCACGAAGTGAACTTATCGTTTCTAACGACCTTGAAATTGGGGTGTACGCTTCTCACGAAAAGCATTGACAGCTTCTTGGTGATCAGCGGTTTTGCTTGACATCTCTTCATAAGCAAGTGAGGTCTCCAACACAGTCTGCACCATTTGCTTGAGTCCCATGTTGACAGATGCCTTGGTCCAGCGAATGGATTTTCCAGCGCCTGCCGCCAACCGCTTTGCAAACTCTTCTACCTTCATATCCAACTCTGATGCTGCAACTGCATGGTTAATCAGTCCAATGCGCGCTGCTTCAGTTGCGCTCATCAAATCGCCTGTGAGCAAGTATTCTTTGGCTCGAGCATAACCAATCAACTGAGGCCAAATCACTGCGCCACCGTCTCCTGCAACCAGCCCGACACTGACATGCGGGTCACCTATCTTGGCAGATTCACTGGCGAAAATGACATCGCAAAAAAGCGCCATCGTGGCACCCAAGCCAGTGGCATGGCCATTGACTTTGGCAATGATGGGTTTTTGGCAATCCAGCAGTGAATAAATAATGCGTCTTCCCTCGCGAGCTGTTTTTTCAAAGGAGTGGGGAATATCGATCATTTTTTGCATCCAATCGATATCACCCCCCGCAGAAAAAGCCCGGCCGGCACCGGTCAACACAATGATTTCACTGTCAGGGTCATTGGCCACATCGGAAAACACGCAGGCCAACTCCCCATGCATTTCCTCATCGACAGCATTTAATTTATCAGGGCGATTCAAAGTCACTTGCAAGACTTTTCCCAACCTGTCAAATTTAAGCGTTTGATATTGATCGAAATGCATATTTGCTTTAAATAAAAGTAAAGCGACTCAATACGCTATTTCAAACAAACCGGCTGCGCCCATGCCGCCACCCACACACATGGTCACCACCACATATTTGACACCACGGCGTTTACCTTCAATCAGCGCATGGCCGACCAAACGTGAACCCGTCATGCCGTAAGGATGACCAACGGAGATGCTGCCACCGTTGACGTTGTATATGTCAGGGTTGATGCCAAGCTGATCGCGACAGTAAATGGCTTGACATGCAAAGGCTTCGTTCAATTCCCACAAGCCGATATCGTCCACTTTCAATCCGTGCTGCTTGAGTAATTTAGGCACTGCATAAATGGGGCCAATACCCATTTCTTCAGGCGCACATCCTGCCACTGT
Source organism: uncultured Comamonadaceae bacterium (assembly GCA_937893415.1). Lineage (GTDB taxonomy): Bacteria > Pseudomonadota > Gammaproteobacteria > Burkholderiales > Burkholderiaceae_C > RS62. The sequence goes on from CALBWZ010000407.1 coordinate 1,729, forward strand.
CATGCCGCGGTAAATGCCCAAAGGCTGCAGGCCACGGCGCTGAGCCAGACCCGCTTCCATCACCACGCAGGCACTGGCGCCATCAGACAACTGACTGGCGTTGCCCGCAGTGATGACACCACCTTCAATCACCGGCTTCAAAGAAGTCAAACCTTCCAACACCGTGTCGGGCCGGTTGCTCTCGTCTTTGTCCAGCACCACGTCTTTCAGGCTGATGGCACCGGTTGCTTTGTCAGCAACCGCCATTTGAGTGGCAAAGGAAACGATTTCTTGGTTGAAACGACCCGCTTGTTGGGCTTGTGCAGTGCGTTGTTGTGATTGCAGCGCATACAAGTCTTGCGCTTCGCGGCTGATGCGGTATTTTTTTGCCACGAACTCGGCAGTCATCAACATGGGCATGTAGACATGGGGAACACGCTTTTCTAGTTGCGCGTCTTTGCCAGCCATGGCGCTTTCAAAGTAGGCTTTTTGTTCAGCCGTGATGTTTTCCTGGCCACCCGCGACCACCACATCCATGCCATCGACCATGACTTGTTTTGCAGCCGTGGCAATCGCCATCAAACCGGATGCGCATTGACGGTCCATGGTTTGACCGGGTGCCGTCACCGGCAAGCCTGCTGCTAAGGCAGCGTTCCTTGCCAAATTCATGCCTGCCGTACC
>CALBWZ010000408.1 GCA_937893415.1 uncultured Comamonadaceae bacterium
CAAAACGGCCAAGGGCTACCAAGGCTTTAGTTTTTACGCCGCACCCGATGTGAGCTTGGCACAAGACCTGGCTAGGCGCGACCTCACCGTCAACGCCATGGCCATGGCCGCGCCCAGCAACAACTTGGCCGATGCCGCCCAATGGCGCAACTGGCAACCCAATGCCACAGCCGTATTGATTGACCCCTACAACGGCTTGGCCGACCTGCAAGCCGGCGTTCTGCGCCACGTGAGCCATGCCTTTGCTGAAGACCCAGTGCGCATATTGCGGTTGGCACGCTTTGCGGCGCGTTGGCCCACGTTCACCGTTGCAACCGACACCAACGAACTGATGCGCCACATGGTGGATGCCGGCGAGGTAGACGCACTGGTGGCCGAGCGGGTGTGGCAAGAAATGTCAAAAGGGCTGATGGCTGCCCAGCCTTCACGCATGTTTGAGGTGCTGCGCAACTGCGGTGCTTTGCACCTGTTGCTGCCTGAGCTTGAGCGACTATGGGGCGTGGCGCAGCGCGCCGACTACCACCCAGAAATAGACACTGGCGTGCACGCCATGATGGTGATGGACATGAGCGCGCGACTGAACGCCAACCTGGCCACGCGCTTTGCTTGCCTGTGCCACGACTTTGGCAAAGGCACCACACCGCCAGACGTATTGCCCAGGCACACTGGCCACGAAATGCGCAGCGTGCACTTGCTGAAAGACGTGGCGCAACGCTTTAAGGTACCCAAGGCCTGCAAAGAGTTGGCCGATGTGGTGGCCAAAGAGCACGGCCATATTCACCGCTGCAAAGACCTGTCTGTGCCTGCCCTGATTCGCTTGCTGGAACGCTGCGATGCATTCCGCCGCCCAGATCGTTTTAGCGATGTACTGCTGGCCTGCGAATGCGATGCCCGAGGCCGTTTGGGCTTGTCTGACACCCCCTACACACAAGCACCTTGGCTGCAATCATTGCTAGCTGCAGCGAGCAACGTCGACACCCACGCCATTGCCACTCTAGCGGCGCAAGCGCCAGAGTTTGCCCAGCAAAAAGGCGAGTGGATTGCCACACACATTACGGCTGCGCGTGAGGCGGCCATTGCAGGTTTGGTTTAACATCGCGCCCATATGACCCAAGCCCACGTACCACGCCACATCTTGCCCATACTGGTATTGGCGCAATTTTTTGGCACCTCACCGTGGTTTGCGGTGAATGCCGTTATGCCTGATTTGCAACGTGAGTTGGGTTGGGCCAACGCTGCGGTGGGTGCACTCACGTCATCGCTGCAATTGGGCTTTATTGTGGGCACCTTGGTGTTTGCCTTGCTCGCCATTGCCGATAGATTCTCTGCACGGCGCGTCTTTCTGTTGTGTGCTGTAACTGGCGGCGCTTGCACAGTGGGCGCATGGGCCATGGTGCGTGATTACGAGGCATTAATGGCTTGGCGATTTGCAACCGGGTTTTTCTTGGCAGGCATTTACCCAGTGGGTATGAAAATAGCGGCTCAGTGGTACACCAAAGGCTTGGGCGGCGCGCTGGGTTTATTACTGGGGGCACTGGTGCTGGGCTCTGCCAGCGCCCACGCCTTGCGCGCGATGGGCGATGCGTTGCCATGGCCCGCACTGATGCTTGGCGTGGCGGCACTCTCTGCCATGAGTGGCTTGTTGTTGTTCTTTGCCACCGGCGACCCGCCCCAAGCCACAGCACGTGTCAGCACCTTGCAGTGGGGCGCCTTGACCACGCTGTGGACAGATGCGCGTGTAAAAGCCTCGGTCTTGGGCTACTTTGGCCACATGTGGGAGCTGTACACCATGTGGGTGATGGTGCCGCTGATTTTGGCCACTAGGCTACAAGGCACGGCCTTGTCATGGACTGCGTTTGCAGTACTCGGTGCTGGCGCCATGGGTTGTGCCGTGGGCGGTTGGATTGCTCAGCGCTGGGGCAGCGCCCG
>CALBWZ010000409.1 GCA_937893415.1 uncultured Comamonadaceae bacterium
GGGTCGTGCCTTTGCACAGTGGTTTATCGCAAGTAAGCCTGAGCCCTACGGCAGCTGGGGCAATGGTGCTGCCATGCGCGTGGCCCCAGTTGGGTTTCTTGCCCGCTCATAACAAGAGGCTGTTGCCCTCTCGGATGCGGTCACCAACACCACCCCTAAGCTGGGTTCTATGTGTTTATGCACGAGGTTTTCGGGTTGGGTTAAAAAGAGCGATACAAATCGTTGAGGTAACTATCTATAAACAGCGTTTGGGTGCGGGTAACAAACGTCACAGTGAGCGGCTAATCACCGTAAAGCTCACGATGTCTTGCAACAAGCCGCCGTCAAGCACCTTCAGCTCATACGTGCCATCAGCGGGTATCGCCAACCTGGCGCGGCGTAGCTGTGATGCATCGATTGCCACCTCGTTTAAGAACACCCGCAGTCCCTCGCCTGCGCCCGACAACTTCACCTCTAGCTCACGGCTTGGGTTGGGCCTATCGCTTACAACCACACTGGTGCCGTTGCTGGGGTAAATGAGTCGCACCGGTGGACGCTCTAGCTCGAGAGCCACGTCTGAAATAGGGTCTGGAGTCCAGGGCGCGAGGGCACCAGCAAGGGCAGCATCAACGCGTAAAGCATCCGCCACATCGTTTGCCAGACGCAACGCAACCGTGCGACCCGTTTGGCCGACCACTGGTGTACCGTCAGGCCGACCTACCCAAACGCCAATCACGTATTGCCCCTTAACGCCTACAGCCCATGAGTCACGGTAGCCATAGCTGGTGCCCGTCTTGAACGAGGCCTGCAGTCCACCCGCCGTATGCGCGCGCGTTACCCGACCATCAATGGCTTGGGCCGATCCCAATATCTGAGTAATCTGTGTGGCACTGCCACCCGTTAGCAAGCTCGGGCCAACGGCGTGGCGAACACCTACGGGAGCCGTCACCGCCTTCTCATAGCTTAGTGGCTGGACCCTTCCCTCGTTCACAAAGGCACCATAGGCTTGTACAAGATCTTGTAAGCGCGTGCCCACAGCGCCAAGCGCCAAACCCAGGTTGGCATCTGCGCCCTTGGGTAGCGTCAGTGTGAGCCCAGCATCTTTCCATGCTTGGTAAAACAAGTCAGCGCCCAAGTCTGACAACACCGCAACCGCTGGAATGTTGAGCGAGTCTTGTAGCGCAACGCCAGTGC
>CALBWZ010000410.1 GCA_937893415.1 uncultured Comamonadaceae bacterium
AATGGTCTTGCCCAAGTGTGTGGTGGCTGCTGGTGACGTTGCAGGCGGCGGCTGGCGAATAAGCCGGTTAAGTACCAGCATGCCAACACCGCAAAAAATGCCTATACACATGTAAGTCGCTCGCCAACCCACAGTGCCAATGCCGAATTGAATGATGGGCGGCCACAATGTGCCCGCCAAGTAGTTGCCGCTGGCGCAGATAGCCACGGCTATACCTAGGTACTTGCGCCACCACCTCGCGGTGTCGGCCATCAGTGGCACAAAGCCACTGGCGATGCCTAGAAACCCGATCAAAACACCATGCGTTAGGCAAAACCACCAGATGTTCGGGGCTAGGGCGGACAGAATGAAGCCGGAGCTTACGCCCAGCGCCCCAATCGTAACCACACGGTTGATGCCCCAGCGGTCGGCCACGCGTCCCAAGTAAATACCACCAATACCAAACGACAACATGGTGATGGTGTAGGGCAGAGAGGCTTGTGCTCTGGATACGCCAAACTCTTGCTGTATGACTGGCAGCACCACGGACAGCACCCACATGCCGCAGTTGCCCAAAATAGAAATTCCCAAGATAACGCCCAGTCGCTTGGCTGAGGTTTTGGAGTCTATGAGGCTTGCGTCGTCGGCTGGTTGTGTGGTGGTGGTGGTCATGTTGGCTGAGTTTCGATACATCATACGGAGCGATTGTTCATACCGCTAGCGCGTAAAGCTCTTAAGCACTTTGGTGCATTGATTCAAATGACACACCGTAGCTTTAAAAAAAACTCAGACAAAAAGCGCTACAGATAGCGTGTAATTTCTTTGAACTCATTTAGTGTGTGCTGCTGATCTGCGGTCAGTGGGCCTACAAGGTTGGTGAGGCAATGGTCCATGTGGTCTTTGATCAAGGCTTTTTTTGCTTGTTGAACAGCCTTCTCAACTGCTTGTAGCTGCTGGGCAATGTCAAGACAGGTACGCCCTTTCAACAACATATCGATGGTGCTAGAAAGGTGGCCACTCGCTCTTTTTAAACGCTTGATGATGGCTGGATGCGAGGCGTGTGTGTGATGATGTGTCATTGAAAATTGTAACCCCTTAGGGGGATGATATAGTAGTCTATTATCTTTGTATATTGCCAATGACTCCCCCCTTTTTTTCGTTGACCCGCTCCAACACAGCCTTGCTTAGAACGCAGTGGTTGATGCTGGTGTTGGTGACGCTTTGGATGGTTGTGGCATCGTTTGGCATGACAAATTCTCACGGCCTTGCGCCGTTGTCGCAGTCCGACGATGCAGTGGATGTGGCAGTTGCTAGTTCACATCAATTTGGGCATGGGCATGAGCTACATCTAGACGAGCCCATGTCGAAAGACGCTGCAGCGTTTGCCTCCGAAGCGCATCCCCATCACAGCATGGACCACTCACATGACACGTCACATCGTTTGCCAATGGCGTGGCACGTTGCACCAGCGCAGAGACACAGCTGGAAGTTGATGCTGCAGCCTTGGGTTGACAAGGGGCAGACCTACCGGCTTGACCGCCCCCCAATGGCCTAAGCCTCTCTCGACACAGCCATGTCGCTGAACCTCTCAGCGCGTTTATTTTTTCCAGATTTATTTCAGATTGTTGGAGACTCTATGCATAGCCATGTTTATGACAGGCCGCCACGTTCGTTGTGGGTGAATTGGCAAACCACTTTACTGTTTCTAGTGGTTCTTTTTGTGTACCTCATTGCTACAGGCAGTGAAGCTTTTGCCCATGCTGTAACGGCAGGTGATAAGGGGTACATACAAGAGGTGGCAGGCGTCAAGTTGTTGCCCTTTGTGTACTTGGGTGCCAAGCACATGATGACGGGCTACGACCACATCCTGTTTCTGTTTGGTGTGATTTTCTTTTTGTACCGCTTACAACACATTGGTATTTATGTCAGCTTGTTTGCGTTAGGCCATTCCACCACCATGATTTTGGGGGTGTACTTCAACGTTGGCATCAACAGCTACTTGATAGACGCCATCATCGGCTTGTCTGTGGTGTACAAAGCGCTGGACAACATCGGTGCATTTCAGCGCTGGTTGGGTGTTCAACCCAATACAAAAATCGCAACGCTGGTGTTTGGCTTGTTTCACGGCTTTGGATTGGCAACCAAAATCATTGAATACGAGATATCACCCAATGGCCTAGTGCCCAACCTGCTTGCATTCAACGTCGGCGTTGAAATAGGACAACTGCTGGCGCTGGGTGTCATCTTGATTGGTATGGGCTACTGGCGGCGCACGCTCAGTTTTGCAAAGCATGCCTATACGGCTAACGTCGCCATGATGAGCGCGGGCTTTATGTTGGTGGGCATGCAGCTCACTGGTTATTTTGTGTCTTGAACACGTAAGGAATACATAACATGTACAACAGCGATACACCTGTACGGGCCGAGCTGCCCACATCTCAACAGCTTTTTAGATCAACTATTTTGGCCATCATATCGGCGCTTATTATCTTGGTAGCGGTGGTTTTACCGGCTGAGTATGGCATTGACCCAACTGGTGTTGGACGTGTTTTTCAGCTGACAGACATGGGGAAAATTAAACAGCAGTTGGAAGCGGAAGCTGCGGCTGACGCGGCCCTTAGCCCAAACACTTCTGATACAACCCTTGCTGCCAATCATCAGCAGACGCCACGGGCTGCGGCTTCTGTTAGCCCGCTGGAAGTAGCAGTTGCCGCTGCTGTGGTTGAGCAAAATGCGCCGACTGACACAACTTGGCGGGATGAAACGCCTTTCACCTTGTCGCCTGGTGAAGGTCTAGAAATTAAGCTCAAAATGATCAAAGGTGGACAAGCGCCATTTAACTGGGTTGTTACAGGCGGCGCCGTGAATTTTGATACACACGGCGATGGCCTTGGTCAGTCCATCAGTTATGAAAAAGGCAGGGGTGTTGTCTCAGATGAAGGCGTTTTGGAAGCTGCGTTTACCGGTAACCATGGCTGGTTTTGGCGCAACAGAGGGCAGTCTGATGTCCAAGTTGTTTTGCGCACTAGGGGCGACTACAGCGGAATAAAAAGATAAAGCAGCATCAGGCCGTATCCCAAGACATCAGCACGCATAGCAGCGCTCT
>CALBWZ010000411.1 GCA_937893415.1 uncultured Comamonadaceae bacterium
GTCAAAGCCCGCACAGAAGCGCGAGCCCTTGCCATCATTGCCTTGCCTGTCATCGTGGCCCAGTTGCTCCAAATGGGCATGGGTGTGGCCGACACCTTGATGGCTGGGCGCGTCAGTGCGCTGGCCCTGTCTGCCGTTGCCATGGGGGCTGCCATGTGGTTTTTTACGCTGATGGCAGGTCTGGGTTTGATGTTGGCGCTCACGCCCATCATTGCGCACCATGTGGGCGCCAACAACCATTCGTTGATTCGTGAAGAGTTGCGCCAAGGTGTGTGGTTGGCGTTGGTGTTGTCGGTGTTTCAAATGCTCACAATGCTGTTCATGTCACTCCTCATGCCATGGATTGGAGTTGCCCCGGAAATTGTGGCCGAGACGCGCCACTACCTGATGTGGGTGGTGTGGAGCATGCCGTTTACTTGTTTGTACCTAGTCCCTAGGTTCCTGAACGAATCCATGGGGCACACCATGCCCATGCTGTGGACGCAGTTGTTGATGCTGCCGGTGAACGTGTTGGGCAACTACGCGTTGATGTTCGGCAATTTTGGCTTCCCTGCAATGGGTGCATCGGGTGCTGCGCTGTCTACTGGTATCGCTCAAACCATTGGTTGCGTGGCGCTGTACGCCTACACCTTAAGCGCACCGCGCTACGCGCAGTACCAACTGCGCCAGCGCATCACCAAGCCCGACTGGAAGCACATCGCCAGCATCGTGCGTTTGGGTATGCCCATCTCAATTGGCTTGGCCATGGAGTCGGGCATGTTCACCGCGACGGCGTTGTTGATGGGGCGCTTTGGCGTAGACACAGTGGCGGGTCACCAGATTGCAATCAACGTGGCATCCATTTCTTTCATGGTGCCGCTGGGTATCTCTATTGCGCTGACTGTGCGCGTAGGCCAAGCCGTTGGCTCAGGCAACATGCTTGAAGCACGTTACCGCGGCCAGTTGGGTATTGCGGTGTGTGGAGGTCTTATGCTGGTGTCCGCTTGTGCGATTTGGCTGTCACGCGAGTGGTTGGCTGGGCTGTACACCCCCAACCAAACGGTGATTGCAATGGCCGCTCATTTCATGGTGTTCGCCGCTGTGTTTCAAGTGGTGGATGGCTTGCAAGTGGGCGCTATGGGCGTGCTGCGCGGCTATAAAGACACCAAAATTCCAATGTTGATCACTGTATGTTGTTATTGGGTGGTGGGCATGGGTTTCAGCCTCGCCATGGGCGTATTTGGCCCATTGGGCCCTGCTGGCCTATGGGGTGGCTTGCTGATGGGGCTGGCCGTTGCGGCTTTGGTGCTGAACCTGCGGTTCAGGCGTTTAACGCGTCAAGCCACATACAGGGTTGTGTGAAGCAACACCAATCAACTGCACGAGCGTGCCGTCAACAGCATGTTTATGAACCGCATCTTGATGCGTGTTTCGTTCGGTGCTGGTCGCTATTGGGGTAGCGCGCAGGTTTGATAACGTCTGGTCCACAGTCTCTGTTGTTGTAATAAAAGCGCTCGGACACGCATCACAACGCATAATTCTCCAAATGTCACGCTATCTCGCGTGATTGTGCACGCATCGATACAGGTGCGGCTGAGGAGACAGCGATGGAATTTAAGCAGGACTTGTACCTACTGGAAAAGTTTGAGGTGGGTGTCATTCATTTAGATGCGCGTCGCAACGTGGTGGGGCTCAATGATTTTGCCCGGAAGGTATTGCCCGTTGACGAGAAGAAGCCATTTAACAAATTGGTGACGTCTTTTCACCCGCCGCGATCACAACCAAAGGTTAAGTTTCTATTGGATGAGGCGGCCTCGTGTCCTATGGGTACGGCCTCACCCATGACCATGATCATCAATATTCCAGAGCAGGTGTTGTTGATTAAGGTCACCAGAATCAGCGACTTGTATGACGTACTGACTGGCTTTGTGTTGGTCTTCTACGACGTGACACAAATTGTGAGTTCAGATAAAAACGTTCAAGCAGAGCTGATCTCTACAGATCCGAGTTCCATGATGCTGGCAAGTGAACAACAGAGCCATGCAAGTAGAAAAAACATACAGTTATCACGTATCCCAGTGGTATCCGATAAAAAAGTGTCTTTCATCGAGGCTGGCGATGTGCTGTGCCTAGAGTCGCAGGCGCATTACACCCGTCTTTTAACCCAACAAGGTTATAAGTTTTGCAACCTGAGCATTGGTGACTTGGAATCTCGTTTAAATAACCAGCAGTTTTTGCGGGTACACAGACGTTTTATTATTAATGTGAAAGCCGTGTCCGAGTTAGAGCGGATAGGGAGTAAAACGCAAGTGGTTATTGGCGACAAATCACGCACTAGAGTGCCTGTGTCTCGCGATGAGCTTGGCAAGCTCAAGCTTCTTTTAGGGTTGCAGCGTTGAGAAATGCCCACTCACACACTGAACCTAAGGGCTAACACCTAGTCTTACAAAGACTAGGACTTTCCCTAATTGCTAAAGCCTAAATAGTTGAACTCAACACTTCGTGCGGGGATTGTGTTATTTCGTGCGCAGATATTGCAATTACTACCCGTCTGTATCGAATCCCGACTTTTTTAGTCTGATTTATCTTCTACCTATACTTATTTTTCATTACTACAACACGAGGAGACTTTGATGATTCCACCACGATTCGACTACCACGTACCCAGCAGTGTTGGTGAGGCCATCACCATGCTGACAGAGCTTGGGTCAGATGCAAAACTGCTGGCAGGCGGGCATAGCCTATTGCCCATGATGAAGTTGCGTTTTGCTGAGCCGGCACACCTGATTGATATCAACCGAATTCCTGAACTCAGAGGCATCCGTGAGGATGGTGCTGACATTGTCATTGGTGCCATGACCGTGGAGAACGACTTAATTGCCTCTCCCATTCTTCAAGCCAAAGCGCCTCTGTTGTGCGAAGCTGCTTTGCTGATCGCTGACCCGCAAGTGCGCAACCGCGGCACTATTGGTGGCGACATTGCACACGGCGACCCTGGTAATGACCATCCAGCTTTGGCCATGGCGCTAGACGCATCATTTTTATTGCAAGGCCCCAATGGGCAGCGCAGTGTCAAAGCAGACGATTTCTTCGTTGGTACTTACATGACGCTGCTTGAAGAAAATGAAATCATGGTTGAGATTCGTCTGCCAGCGCTGGCTGCTGGTACAGGGTATGCCTACGAAAAACTTAAGCGCAAAACAGGTGACTGGGCAACTGCTGGTTGCGCTGTAGTTATGCAAAAAACAGGCGAAAAAATCACCCATGTTCGCATTGGCTTGACCAATGTAGGCCCCACTGCTTTGCGGGCAGAAGCTGCAGAGCAGGTATTGTTAAACCAGCCGTTTAGTGCCGAAACAGTCAAAGCCGCTAGTGAGG
>CALBWZ010000412.1 GCA_937893415.1 uncultured Comamonadaceae bacterium
ATTGTGCATTAATTTTGCACAACAATAAAAATTTCTAGACGTGAATTGCCAATCAAGCATGGGCTGATGCAATGCCCAAATCAATGGCGCGCGCCAAGCGCTCTATGACCTGTGCCAATTCATCTTGACTGGCTATAAAGGGCGGTGCCAACAGAATATGGTCACCACAGCGGCCGTCTACCGTGCCACCCATTGGGTAGACCATGAGGCCCTCTTTCATGGCCGCTCTCTTGACAGCAGCATGCACTTTTCGACTTGGCTCAAACCACTTTTTTGTGCCCTTGTCGGCGACCAACTCAATACCCCAAAACAGACCCCGTCCACGCACATCACCAACAGACTCATGCGCCTGAAACTGGGTGCGCAGCGCTTGGCCGAACCATGTGCCGAGCGCTTGCACGCGTTGCACCAAGTTGTCGCGCTGAATAACTGTTTGAACAGCCAAAGCCGCCGCACAGGCAACCGCATGGCCAATGTAAGTGTGGCCATGCTGAAACAAACCACTGCCCTTGGCAAAACTGTGCGCAATACGCGCATGGGCTAGAACTGCGCCAATGGGTTGGTAGCCCCCACCCAAGCCTTTTGCGATGGTGAGTAAGTCGGGTGCAACGCCCTCTTGTTCGCAAGCATGCAGGCTGCCAGTGCGACCCATGCCGCACATGACTTCATCCAAAATTAACAAAATACCGTGCCGGTCACACAGCGCTCTGACGCCTTTAAAGTAACCTTCAACTGGTGGCAAAACACCCGCTGTTGCGCCCCCAACCGTTTCGGCAACAAAGGCAATGACGTTCTCACCGCCCAACGTATCAATGGCATCTGACAACTCTTGTACCAAACGCACGCCATAGGCTTGGGGCGTTTCGTTCTCAGCTTGGTCGCGGTAGGCGTAGCAAGGAGAGACGTGTTTAACGTCAATCAGCAAGGGCTCAAACTGGGCACGCCGCCAGGCGTTGCCGCTGACCGACAAAGCGCCAAGTGTGTTGCCGTGGTAGCTTTGCTTGCGTGCAATAAAGTGCTGGCGTTGGGGCTGGCCAATTTCCACGAAGTACTGGCGAGCCATTTTGAGTGCCGCCTCAACGGCCTCTGAGCCACCGCTTACAAAATACACATGCTCTAGTCCAGCGGGGGCGTGTTGGACCAACTGGTGTGCCAAGCTTTCTGCCACTTCTGTGGTGAAAAACCCAGTATGGGCATAAGCCAACTTGTCAATTTGCTGGTGCATGGCCGCCAGCACTTCAGGGTGCGCATGGCCAAGGCAAGAGACCGCCGCGCCACCAGAAGCGTCCATGTAGCGTTTGCCATGGTCATCTTGTATCCAGACGCCTGAAGACGTGACGGCCGTTGCTGGTTGAACCGTCATGAGACGGTGAATGATTGCAGAGTCTGAAGCGACAGCGTTCATGGTGTTTTTAAAATCCCTTGGACATGTGGAGAAAGTTGTAAAAAGGTGGCGCTGTCTTTGCCGGTCAACACATACGCACGCTGGTCGCGCAAATAGTGTTCGCGTGCAGCCAAGTGTTCTAAATCCTTGGGTTTGGCTTGCAGTGCCATGGCCGCAACCAGCGTCTCAACCGCGCTCAAGCTGCCCAACATGGACGGGAAGAAAGAGCTGGTTTGAGCTTCAAACACAACCACTTGATCGGCTACGCCGGCAAATGGGCTGATGGTGCTGTCGGTGACAGCCACTACAAACAAGCCTTGGCGCTTGGCCTGTGTCGCCGTGTCAAGTGTTTGCTGGGTGTAAGGCGCTTGCGAGACCACCACCATGGCGTCGCGTGAGCCCAAGCCGCACAACACATCCACTGAGCCGCCGTTGGCATGCATGAGATGCACGTTGGGACGCAGCAACGCCGCGGCGTAATGCAGCTGCTGCGCCACAGAAAAACTAGCCCTCAGGCCTAAACAAACAACATGCGACGCAAGCAGCAAGCGCTTACCAAGTGCTTGCCACTGCACAGGCGTGAGTGAGGTGCTGCCAGATACGGCATTGGCCACATGCGCTTGAGACAACGTTTGCAGCCAAGCACTGTTGGTGTTTCGCCCAGACTGATCGCGAGCATTGGCTTGAACCAAACGGGCGTTGGCTGCGTAAGAGTCGGCCGGCAAAGCATGGCGAACGGCTGCTAACTGTTGCTTTGCCAAAGCCAAAGTCGCGGTGCTGAGTTGGCGTTGTATGTCGGCAAAACCAGTCAGCTCTAAAGCCTTGGCCAAGCGCGTCATGGTGGGCGCAGACACACCGGCCATCACCGCACAACGGCGCATTGACAACACAGCAGCTTCTTGTTGATGCGAGAGCAACCAACGCGCAGCCGTCTGCAGCTCTGGCGTAAGCGTTGCAAACAACCGCTCGATGCGTTGTGCAACCAGTTCTGTGGAGGGGTTTGATTCGACCGTCATGTAACAAATGTATCATTATTTTAAATAAAGATACATTTATTTCACTAGAGATACATCGCACCCAGCAACGCCATTACAAGCCGTGATGCCCAAGACACAGCAGAGGGGCTGATGCCATGCGTTTGCCCAACAGAGCCAACAGGAATAACAACTGACATGTGGGAAGAAGGCTGGACTCCAGCTGATTGAGGGCTTGAGCGAGTCTTGAGCGAGTCTTGAGTGAATTTTGAGTCAAACAGGAGTGAAGTGTGGCTGCCATATACAAGGCAACGAATGACCTCATCAGCCACGCCAACGGCGATGTGGGCTTTGGTCACCAGCAACCCGCTGCATGGGCGGGTGTTCACGCCATTGACAGTGGCCTGGCCGGAGGGACTCGAACCCCCTACCCATGTCTTAGAAGGACATTGCTCTATCCAGATGAGCTACGGCCAGATTGTTTATCGCCAAGGTGAGCGAGGCCTACCAGCGCGAGACACAGTTCAAATCAACCGTGCGCTGCACTGACTTAGGCGTTTTGTTCTGTTTTTGTACAGCGTCAAACACTTCAGCGATACCGACTTCAACATTCACCCGAACACTGATTCTAGCAGTGGCCGTACCCTTGCTCTTCAGGCCATTTTTGGTAAGTGGGTGACACGACAGCGTTACCGAGGCCTGCCGAGATGTCTCAGACTTAAACCAGTCAAGAGTATGGCGGCCAGGGCCGCAATTTTTTGCACCGCTTCAACCAACAGTGCCAACACGCTGAAGCGTCCCTCGCTGCCAAACAAATCGGCTCGCAACGCGCTGACCAAGACAAGTGCGGGCAGTGGTAAGCAGGCCGTAAGTGACCACACCAACCACTTTCTGATGAGATCTTGGTGGGCAGAAATGCCCATATCCACCGGTTAACAGACCGTTGGTTGTTGATGCACGGACACGCAGACACAACACTCAAGGGCATTGGTTGCAAATGACCTTCCGACCACCTACACGCCCCAGCAACATGACCAGCATCGAGATGGCCAGTTATGGAATCCAAAAATGACGCGTATGAGATGACGTAAACCCACGTTTCTTGGCAG
>CALBWZ010000413.1 GCA_937893415.1 uncultured Comamonadaceae bacterium
AAGAAAAAGTATTTAGCGACCTAGGCCGCGTCAAGCACCTCAAGAAAAAAGGTGTACTCATTGGTGTTGGCGGTTGTGTGGCCAGCCAAGAAGGCGCTGCCATTATTGAACGTGCTCCATTTGTAGACGTCGTATTTGGCCCGCAAACCTTGCACCGTCTGCCTGCCATGCTCAGTGAGCAGCAGCGCACCAACAAGCCTCAAGTTGATATCAGCTTTCCTGAAATTGAAAAGTTTGACCACTTGCCACCCGCCAAGGTTGATGGCGCCAGTGCCTTTGTCTCCATCATGGAAGGCTGCTCCAAGTACTGCAGTTACTGCGTTGTGCCTTACACACGGGGCGAAGAAGTCTCTAGGCCATTCGACGACGTGCTGGCTGAGGTTGCGGGCCTGACCGAACAAGGTGTCAAAGAAATTACGCTGTTGGGACAAAACGTCAACGCCTACCGCGGCGTCATGGGCGACACCGCAGACATTGCCGACTTTGCCTTGTTGATTGAGTATGTGGCGGCCTTGCCCGGCGTAGAACGCATACGCTTTACCACCAGCCACCCAAAAGAATTCACCCAGCGCCTGGTCGACGTATACGAGCGCGTGCCCCAATTGGTGAACCACTTACACCTGCCCGTTCAACACGGCAGTGACCGCATCTTGATGGCTATGAAGCGAGGCTACACCGCGTTGGAATTTAAAAGTACGGTTCGAAAACTCCGCGCTATTCGCCCAGATATTGCTATGAGCTCAGACTTTATCGTGGGTTTTCCAGGAGAAACTGAAGAAGACTTTGCAAAGCTCATGAAACTCATCACCGACGTGGGCTTTGACACCAGCTTCAGCTTCATCTACAGCCCTCGCCCGGGCACACCCGCAGCCAACCTGCTTGATGAGACCCCGCACGCGGTCAAATTAAAGCGCTTGCAACACTTGCAAGCCACCATCGAAGACAATGTTCGCGCCATCAGCGCCACGCGCGAGCACACCGTTCAGCGTATTTTGGTTGAAGGCCCGTCTAAGAAAGACCAATCTGAATGGATGGGACGAACCGAATGCAACCGCATCGTCAACTTCCCCGCTGGCCCCAACCCTGAACGTCTGAAAGGGCACATGCTTGACGTGAACATCACCCAAGCTCTTCCCCATTCGCTGCGGGGTGAGTTGGTGTTGAAATAAGCCAGCGTTGAACTGTCTCGCCAGGCTGCAATCTGGCGAACATCTTGCTTCAACATGTGATTGCAGCTGGCTGCGTAACCGGCGTGCCCGCGTACACCTTGCACCAAGTGTGGGGTAACAGCTTGTTGTGCACGGTAGCAATGCGCCAGGACGGCAGCGCCGTGTTTGGTTCAGCTGGCTAAGCGCTTAGACCACCAACGGTTTGATGTGGCCTAGCCCATGCTTGGCATGCCGCGCGTACCGCCCATGCGCTTCATCATTTTCATCATCCCGCCGCCTTTCATTTTTTTCATCATGCCCTGCATTTGTTCAAACTCTTTGAGCAAACGGTTGACGTCTTGCACCTGAACGCCAGCCCCAGCTGCAATGCGGCGCTTGCGCGTCGCTTTAATGAGTTCAGGTTTGGTGCGCTCTTTGAGGGTCATGCTACACACAATGCCCTCTTTACGGCGCAAGTCACGCTCGACCTTGTCCATATCCATCTGACCTGCTTTGGCCGCCATTTGACCAGGCAACTTGTCCATAAGGCCAGACAGGCCACCCATTTTTTTCATTTGACGAAGCTGGTCTAAAAAGTCGTTCAGGTCAAAGCCGGCACCGCTCTTAACTTTACTGGCCAACTTTTGCGCCGCGTCCATATCCACACCGGCGGTGACTTGCTCAACCAAGGCCACAATATCGCCCATGCCCAATACCCGCTGGGCATGGCGCTCCGGATCAAATACCTCTAATCCGTCAATTTTTTCGCTTACACCCGCAAACTTTATGGGCACACCGGTGACATGGCGCACCGACAGGGCCGCGCCGCCCCTCGAATCACCATCGGTTTTGGTCAGCACAATGCCTGTCAGCGGTAAGGCTTGCGTAAAAGCCTTGGCGGTATTGATGGCATCTTGACCTTGCATGGCGTCGACGACAAACAAGGTTTCAATAGGCTTTAACGCTGTATGCAAGCTTTTGATTTCTTGCATTAGCAGCTCATCAATGGCCAAGCGACCTGCGGTATCGACCAACAGCACATCAAAGTAATGTTTGCGCGCATAGTCGAGGGCAGCGTTGGCAATGTCTATTGGTTGTTGCTCTGGTGAGCTGGGAAACCACTCGGCGCCAGCCTGTGCGGTGACCGTTTTTAGCTGCTCAATTGCAGCTGGGCGGTACACGTCGGCGCTAACTGTCAGCACTTTTTTCTTTTGCTTTTGCACCAAGTGCCTAGCCAACTTGGCCGTGGTGGTGGTTTTACCAGCACCTTGCAAACCAGCCATAAGCACCACGGCAGGAGGTTGCGCCGCTAAGTTGAGGCCGCCAGACACGCCTGCGCCGCCTGACATCAGTGCCACCAACTCTTTATTGACCACACCGACTAGGGCTTGACCCGGTGTGAGTGAACCCACCACGGCTTCACCGAGGGCTTTTTCTCTAACCTGCGCAATAAAGTCGCGCACCACAGGCAATGCAACATCGGCCTCTAACAGCGCCATGCGCACTTCACGCAACATGTCTGAGACGTTACTTTCAGTGATACGGGCTTGACCCCGCATGGTTTTAACAATGCGCGATAGACGGTCTGATAAAGCGGATGCCATGGCTTAACTCTCGAATGGGTAAGGGGCGTTTGAAATAAATCAATAAACGCATCGTGGTCACAACGCGCAAGCGTGGCGGCGTTAAACTGTTGTCATGATTCTACCGGCCAGCTCCTTATTCCTTGCATTGTCCGCAGCGGCAGTGATGGGCTATTTGGTGGTGGCCTCTGCGCACCAACGATTAGGCCAACGTTGGGCTCAAATTGTCTTTGCTGGCACATGGGTTTTGCACGGCTCGGCTTTGATAGCTTATTGGTTGGGCAACCCCAACCACTTTGGCTTTGCCGTGGCACTGAGCATTACGGCTTGGATAGTTTCGACTATCTACGGCATTGAAACCCAGTTGCAGCCCAAACTTCGCGCACGCTGGGTGTTGGCGGCTTTGGGCGCATTGGCCGTGGTTTTGGCCGTTATTTTCCCTGGCGCTGAGCACCCCATGGCTAGCTCAGTCTGGCTACCTGTTCATTTGGCGTTAGGTTTGGCCTCTTATGGTCTAATTGCCGTGGCCGTTTTTCACGCTTGGCTGGTCAGACGCACGGAGTTCGATATTCGTCACGCACAAGCCCAAGAAGACCATATTCCCCTGCTGGCCCTAGAACGCTTGATGTTCCAATTTGTAGGGGTAGGCTTTGTGTTGCTTAGCGCCACCCTGTTAGTGGGTGCCGGCTTTGCAGCAATGAACAGCGGTATTGGCTGGCGCTGGGACCATAAAACGGTATTTTCCACGCTGGCGTGGGCTACTTTGGCCGCACTGCTGGTAGGTCGTTGGCGATTCGGCTGGCGCGGCAAGACGGCCGCACGCATGCTGTATGTAGGCGCTGGCCTATTGCTCATGGGCTATGTAGGCTCGCGCTTTGTTCTTGAAGTGTTGTTGGCACGCCCTTAAACTTTCTACACCAATCATGCTGAAAATACTGCTTGTCGT
>CALBWZ010000414.1 GCA_937893415.1 uncultured Comamonadaceae bacterium
AGCCCTCAGGCGTGTGCTCTTCTACGAGCAAATACTTGCCATCGCGCGCCATGATGGCAGCGACTGTGGCGCTGGGATGCCAACGTTGTCTTGTCATATTAGCTATTATGGCCAGAAAATAACGGGCACTTACCCTTGCATTGGTTGCGCGAATGGGCTGTTCGATGGTGCGCGACGGCTACATTTACGCATATGTAGCAATAATAGTATAAATAAGACTGGGTGCCTCTGACTTAAAAAAAGCGGCGATACTCACAGTAAGTTTAGTGTTGAATTGTTGGAGATTGTTATGAAAATTGGCGTGGTTGCCCAAACGCGCCCGGGTGAATCCCGGGTTGCGGCGACACCGGAGACGGTGAAAAAGCTGGTTACACAGGGACATACCGTGTGCGTGCAAGCTGGTGCCGGTCTTGAGGCCAGTGTGCCTGACAGCGCTTTTGAAACAGCTGGTGCGCAGGTCGGCCAAGCCGCAGAGGCTTGGGGCTGTGAGTTGGTGTTGGTGGTTCGCTGCCCAGACGAGGGCGAGGTGGCCATGATGAGCGCCGGCGCTTGTGTGGTGGGCATGCTCAACCCATTCGACGCAGGCGGATTGAAGCGTTTGGCCGATGCCAAACTCACGGCTTTCGCGCTTGAGGCGGCGCCACGCAGTTCGCGCGCACAAAGCATGGATGTGCTCAGCTCGCAGGCCAACATAGCGGGCTACAAGGCCGTGCTGGTCGCTGCCAATGAGTACCAACGTTTCTTTCCCATGCTGATGACCGCCGCAGGCACTGTTAAGGCTGCGCGCGTGGTGGTGTTGGGTGTTGGCGTAGCTGGTTTGCAAGCCATCGCCACTGCCAAACGGTTGGGAGCTGTCATTGAAGCCAGTGATGTGCGCCCGAGCGTGAAAGAGCAGATTGAGTCGTTGGGTGGCAAATTCATTGACGTGCCCTACGAAACTGACGAAGAGCGCGAAGCTGCGGTCGGTGTGGGTGGCTATGCCAAACCCATGCCTGCTAGCTGGTTGACCCGTCAAAAAGCCGAAGTGGCCAAACGTGTGGCCCTGGCTGATGTGGTGATTGCCACGGCGCTGATACCAGGGCGCGATGCCCCTGAGCTCATCACGCCAGAGATGGTGGCCAGCATGAAGCCTGGGTCAGTCATTGTGGATATTGCCGCAGGCCGCGGTAAGGTGGGCCCCCACGGTACACCTGGCGGCAACTGTGTGCTCACTCAAGCCGACAAAATTATCGATGTGGATGGCGTGAAACTGGTGGGTTACACCAACCTAGCCGCTATGGTTGGCGCCGACGCCAGTGCCCTGTACGCCCGGAACATACTCGACTTTTTAAAGCTGGTGCTGGATAAAGACAAGGGCTTACATGTGGACATGGATGACGACATTGTGGCGGCTTGTCTGATGACACGCGATGGCCAAGTGCTGCGTGCCTAAACCCAACATTGCTGCTGAATAGCTGTTGAGCAATTGTTGCCCAACCCATTAAAGAACACCAAGGATATGACATGGCGCTTATAGACCCCACCATCACCAACCTCATTATTTTCGTACTGGCTATTTACGTGGGTTACCACGTTGTTTGGACAGTGACCCCAGCTTTGCACACGCCATTGATGGCTGTAACCAATGCCATTTCTGCCATCGTGATTGTGGGCGCTATGCTGGCAGCCGCTCT
>CALBWZ010000415.1 GCA_937893415.1 uncultured Comamonadaceae bacterium
GGATAATATTAATTTAAGTGACAAAAAAGGCGAGATTCTGGCCTTGCTAGGGCCAAATGGCGCAGGTAAAACAACGCTGATATCGACTATTTGTGGCATCGTTAACCCTAGTTCTGGCAGCGTGACGGTTGGTGGTTTTGACATCATAAAAAATTACCGAAAAACGCGCAGCCTGATTGGCCTTGTGCCTCAAGAACTGACGACAGATGCCTTCGAAACACCCTGGAATAATTTGACTTTTTCAAGGGGGCTGTTTGGTCTGCCTAAAAACTCGCTAAAAGTTGAGCAAGTTTTGAAAGATTTGTCTCTATGGGACAAAAAAGACGACCGTATTATGACGCTGTCTGGCGGCATGAAGCGCCGTTTATTGATCGGCAAGGCCTTGGTTCACGAGCCGCAGGTGCTGTTTCTGGATGAACCAACGGCTGGTGTTGATGTGGGCCTGCGCCAAGACATGTGGCGTATGGTCGGTGACTTGCGCGCTCAAGGCGTCACCATTGTGTTGACCACCCATTACATCGAGGAGGCCGAAGCCATTGCCGACCGCATTGGTGTGATTAATGGCGGCAAGCTGCTGCTTGTAGAGGATAAAAAATTGTTGATGACCCGTTTGGGTCAAAAACAGCTGAAAGTAGAGTTGATGACCAGTTTAGATACCATGCCCACCGAGCTGGCTGAACAAGGATGTCGCCTTGCTGAGGATGGTCTAAGCATTATTTATCAATACGACAAAGATTGTCCGGATGTCAATATTGCGGGCTTGTTGCAGGCTGTTTCTAATGCCGGTTTGGGCGTAAAAGAAATACATACGCAGCAAAGCAGCTTAGAAGAAATCTTTGTGGATTTGGTAGGGGAGTCGGTATGAACTTAAGAGGCATGTGGGCTATTTATTGTTTTGAAATGTACCGTACAAAACGCACCATAACGCAAAGCATTGTGTCGCCTGTGCTCTCTACGGTGCTGTACTTTGTGGTCTTTGGTGGCGCGATAGGCTCACGCATAGAGTCAGTGGGCGGTATCAGCTACGGTGCGTTTATTGTGCCGGGCTTGGTCATGTTGTCCATCATGACCCAAAGCTTGACCAACGCCTCATTTGGCATTTATTTCCCGCGCTTTTCGGGCACTATTTACGAGGTCCTCTCAGCGCCCATGTCTTTTTGGGAAGCGACAGCGGGCTATGTCGGCGCTGCGGCCACCAAGTCGTTGCTGATTGGCATCATCACACTTGCTACAGCAGGCTTTTTTGTGCCTATTCAGATCGCCCATCCATTTTGGATGTTCGGCTTTTTAATTCTCACCACGCTGACCTTCAGCCTGTTTGGTTTTCTCATCGGTATTTGGGCTGATGGTTTTGAAAAATTGCAGTTAATCCCGCTGTTGGTAGTGACGCCTATGGTGTTTTTAGGTGGTGCGTTTTACTCCATAGACATGTTGCCCACCGCTTGGCAAACCGTCACGATGTTCAACCCGGTGGTGTATTTAATCAGTGGGTTTCGTTGGAGTTTTTATGAAATATCTGACGTGAGTGTGG
>CALBWZ010000416.1 GCA_937893415.1 uncultured Comamonadaceae bacterium
ACACCCAGCGGGCGACGCAGCCAGACTGGGCAGGTTTCAGTGAGGAATAACGCAATGCCAAAGCTCAGCGGCACGGCAATCAACAACGCAATGGTGGCGGAAATAACAGTGCCAAAAATAGCGATGGCAGCGCCGAAATCGTCGTTAACTATGTCCCATTCAACTTTTGTTAAAAAACCAAAGCCGAAAGCTTGCAACGCTGGCCAAGCCTTGATGGTGAGGGACGTAATTATGCCCACCAAAGCCAACAGCACAGTCAGGGCAAAGCCCATGGTGATCTTGTGGAAGAAAAAATCCTGCCAACGCTGACGCTGAACAATGCCCATACGCTGCTCTTCGGTTAAAGAGGACGCCGAGCTCAAATGATCGTGAGCGCTTGCAGATGCTAGTGTCATTCAAACCAACTCAAGTTAAACAGCTTGCGCACAAAACGCTCGCTGCGAATCAATACAAACAAGTTCAGGCACGCGTGTGGCGCCTGAACCCGGTACAAGAACTCGAATTAGTTCTTGATTTCCGTCCAAACCGTCTTCCGAATGTAATCAATAGCTTTGGCAGGCATCGCTACGTAATCCAACTCATCCGCCAATTTGGCACCGTCTTTAAATGCCCAGTCAAAGAAAGCCAAGGCTTCTTTAGATTTACCGGCATCTTGCGGCTGCTTGTACATCAAGATGAACGAAGCAGTCGTGATGGGCCAGCTGTTTGCACCAGGCTGGTTGTTCAGTGACAACGACATACCAGGCGCTTTTGACCAGTCTGCGCCAGCTGCGGCGGCGGCAAAGTTGACACCACTTGGCGCAACAAATTTGCCATCAGCAGTTTTCAACAAGGCGACAGGCAACTTGTTCACTTTTGCATAAGCGAATTCAACATAGCCGATTGAACCTTTAATTTTCTCAACGTTGGCAGCAACGCCAGCGTTGCCCTTGCCGCCGACCGACGCGTCTGCTGGCCACTTAACGGCTTTACCCGCCCCCACTTTGTCAGCGAAGTCTTTAGACATCATGGACAAGTACTCGGTAAACACAGCTGTTGTGCCTGAGCCGTCAGCACGGTGAGACACGGTGATGTACTGGTTTGGCAACTTCAGATCTGGGTTTAATGCTGCAATTTTTGCATCATCCCACTTGGTGATCTTGCCCATAAAGATATCAGCCAAGGTGGCACCGTCTAACTTCATGACGCCAGAGGCTATACCTTCGATGTTGTGAATGGCCACGACACCGCCGATGATGGCTGGAAATTGAACCAAACCCTCTTTAGACAAGTTGTCGCCAGACATGGGGTCGTCGGTCGCACCGAAGTCAACCGTTTTGGCTTTGATTTGCTTGATACCGCCTGATGAACCAATCGATTGGTAGTTCACGGCTTTGCCAGTGGCAGCCTTGTAGGCCTCTGCCCACTTGGCGTAAATGGGGGCTGGGAAAGATGCGCCGGCGCCGGTCACGTCTTGCGCAAAGGCAGACACGGTCACGACAGAACTGATCATCATTGCCAGCAAGGACTTGGAAAACGTCATCTTCATGGGAATCACCTCTATAAATTACGTGTTCGAACCAAACACAAGATGAACTGTAAAAGTTGTTTGTGACGGTTTTGTGACAAACCGTCATAAACAACAATATTGCCCGTTTTGCAGCTGCAAACAAGTTGTCATAGTGTAATGTCATGCAGTTGTCACAATCCAACAATACCGTTGGTCATCATTGCTTCAGCAATATGACACCCCTGCACACCTATTTATATGAACAACGGCGAATTATTAGCGGCTATTGATATTGGCTCCAACAGCTTTCGACTCGAAGTCGCTAAATGTGTCAATGGCTACATTGAACGCGTTGACTACCTCAAAGAAACTGTACGACTGGGTGCAAACCTGAATGACAACAAAGCCCTCAGCCAAGATGCCATGGACAGAGGTTGGGCTTGCTTGGCCCGATTTGGTGAACGCATAAGAGGCTTCTCCCCAAACAACGTAACGGCAATGGCCACCCAAACCTTGCGCGAGGCCAGCAACCGGTCTGTGTTTGTAGCAAAAGGACAGCAGTATTTGGGATTCGACATAGACGTCATAGCCGGGCAAGAGGAAGCACGCCTCATTTACCAAGGGGTTGCCCACAACCTGCCAGATGACAGCCGTCCCAGGATGGTCATAGACATAGGTGGCCGCTCAACAGAGTTTATGTTGGGTCAAGGCCTGCGGTCATCGGCATTGGCATCCTACAAAGTGGGCAGCGTGTCGTGGTCTCAGCGCTATTTCGTCAACGGACAACTGACGCCACAGGCGTTCAACAACGCCACAGTGGCAGCCAAAGCATTGTTAGAAGAAACACTTGGCACTTTCAGCAAAGCGCATTGGGCGACCGCTTATGGCTCGTCCGGCACGGTTGGGGCTGTCGATGAAGTGCTAAGAGCCAACGGACGCGGCGCGACTGGCATTTCACACAACGACCTGCAGTGGCTCATCACCAAGTTATGCGACTACAAATACAGCGACGATGTAGACATCGCAGGCATCAAGGCAGACAGAAAACCTGTCATCGGCGGGGGCGTGAGTATCTTAAAAGCGATTTTTGAGCTGTTCGATATAGACACCATGCTGGTAGCCAAGGGCGCGCTGCGCCACGGCGCATTGCAAGACTTGGTCAAACGCGACACCCCTGGCGGAGAATTGCGCCACCACACAGTGGACTACCTGATGCAGCGCTTCAACGTAGACGCCTTGCAAGCCAGCCGTGTGTCCCAAACAGCATTGCACTTGTTTGACCAAGTAGACACCCCGCAAACAGGCTTGAAAAGCGCCAGGCAGCGGCTGATATGGGCGAGTAAATTACATGAGATTGGGAGTATCGTGTCCCACAACGACTTGCCCATTCATGGGGCTTACATGCTGGGCCATGTAGACGCGCCAGGGTTTTCAATCGACGAGCTGCATGTGCTGAGCCAGTTGGTACTGGGCCAGCGGGGTAAACTTAAAAAAGTTGACGCCATGCTGGTAAATGCCAGTTTTGCTAAAAAACTGTTGTGTTTAAGATTGGCCTGCTTGCTGTGCCATGCACGTAAAACTCCAGAGCTCAACACACTCAAGCTTAGATGTGATGCAGACGGCTACACACTCAAATTGCACCCAACATGGGCACAACACTACCCGCAGTCCATCTGGCTGCTAGAGGAAGAAGTTAAATACTGGGCACGCACAGAAACCTTGCTGCACATAGAGGGCCTCTGAGCTTGTTTAGAACGAAAGAGCCGAAGCGTGGAAGGACAACAACTTGTTTTATGTCATTACGTCAATCACCTATTCGATTTACACTGTTATTTTCTAATTCCGTGAGCTAAAACATGGCAAAAGCAACCAACAATGACGACAAGAAAAAAAGTAAATTAATACGAGACAGCTTTACCATGACGCGTGACGAGCACGCCCAACTAAGGGCGCTCAAACTCGCAGCCATGGCGCTTGGCTTGGGTGTCAAGAAAAGTGAGCTGCTGCGAGCCGGTGTTGCTGCACTAGCGGCCATGAGCCCAACACAGCTGAAAGCGGCCGTGGCAAGCGTAACCAGCTTAAAAACTGGCCGTCCTGCCAAAGGGCTGATACAACAGCCAGCAACAAACATCGCAGCACAAGTAGCCACAAAAAAACCCAGTACTGCAACTGTTTCTAAAAAAGCGCCCGCTAAAAAAGTTACTCCCCCCAAAGCCGCTTTACGACCAGCGGCACCTGGGACATCCGCAAAACGAACAACCACAACTCGCCCGACAACAGTTAGGAAAACACCAGTAAAAAATACGACCGCTCAACCCAGTACAGCAGTTAACGCAACGACCACGGGTACACCTGCTGCCAAGCGAGGCGTCCCTGTCGGTCCAAAGCTATCTGACTAGAGCTTCTCGCAAAAAAAACTGATTGTTTGACGCTTGCAAGCTAACAGATACGACCGTATTTCAACATCAGCGTGTGGTGGGCATCGTGTGGGTTGTGGCTGCTAGTCACTGGCGTTACCGCTGGCACTTGTTCATACTGTGTTGTGCCCTTCATCACCCACGTGTTGGCCGTATCGGTGAGGTATAGGCCCAAGCATTCTTCAAGCACCCTCGCGCGCAATTGGGCGTCGTCAACAGGCCACGCAATTTCCACGCGCCTGAGCATGTTGCGGCTCATAAAGTCTGCACTGGACAACCAGACGGTTTGATGCTGGTCGGATTGGAAGTAAAACACGCGGGTATGTTCTAGGAAGCGGCCAATCACGCTGCGCAGGCGAATGTTCTCACAAGCCCCAGTCGACTGCGCCGCAATGATGCAAGCGCCTCGAATAATCAAGTCTATTGTTGCACCTTGTTGCGCGGCAGCCATCAACGCTTTGGCCAAACGCTCGTCAGTCAGTGAGTTCATTTTGACAGTAATATGGGCAGGCTTTCCACTGGCCGCGGCATGAGCAACCTCTTCTATCTTTTGCAAAATGCCATGTTGCAAATGAAAAGGTGCCATCTGGATTTTTTCAAGCTTTGGCAAGCGGCTTTGGCTGGCCAAATGCAAAAACACTTGCTCAACATCCCGCGTGAGCGCTGGATCAGCCGTCATCATGGACAGGTCGGTGTACATGCGTGCTGTTGATGCGTTGTAATTACCCGTAGACAAATGGGCATAACGTTTCAGCAACTTGCCTTCCCGCCTCGTAATCAGCAGCATTTTGGCGTGCGTCTTTAAGCCAACAACGCCATACACAACTTGCGCCCCCACCGCCTCAAGATACTCGCTGTAATTGATATTGGCTTCTTCATCAAAGCGTGCTTTTAACTCGACAACTGCCGTGACTTCTTTGCCGCGATGAACAGCGTCTTTCAGCAGCCGCATCAACTCTGAGTTTTTGCCGGCTCGGTAGATGGTTTGTTTAATAGCCAGTACGTCCGGATCCAACACGGCTTCTCGCAACAGCTCAATCACTGCATCAAAGCTCTCAAAGGGCTGGTGGATCATCACATCGCCTTTGCTAATTTGCTCAAACAACGACTGACCAAACACCAGTTGTTTTGGCCAACCTGGTGTGAACGTTGGGAACAGCCACGTGGGCTGATCAAGCAAGTCAATCAACTGCGTTAAGCGCGCTAAATTAACGGGGCCATGCACCCGAAACAGCGCTTGAACGGGCACATTAAATTGCAACAACAACATATCAGACAAAAAAGCAGAGCACCCAGACGACACTTCTAATCGGGTAGCGCGACCGTAATGCCGGTGTTGTAAACCTTGACGAAGTGCCGTACGCAAATTCTTCACTTCTTCTTCATCAACCGCCAAATCTGAATGACGGGTCACTCGGAACTGAGAAAATTCGGTCACTTGCCGCCCAGGAAACAAGTCGTCTAAATGCGCGCGTATCAAGCTAGAAATAGACACAAACAAGCGCGCTTTGCGACCTTTGATGCCAGGCATTGCAATAAACCTAGGCAATGAACGTGGCACCTTCACAATGGCGATTTCGTTTTCTCGGCCAAAAGCATCAAGCCCTTTGAGACGCACAATAAAGTTTAAAGACTTGCTCGCAACTTGCGGAAACGGATGTGACGGGTCTAAGCCCACAGGCACCAACAAGGGCTGCACTTCGGTCTCAAAATAATGCTTAATCCACTTGCGTTGTGCCGCCGTTCGTTGGCCATGTGCAACAACCTGTACCCCTTGCTTGGCCAACTCTGTCATCAGTTCGCCGTTGTAGGCAGCATACTGACGCTCTACAAGCACATGGATACGCAGGCACAACGACTCAAAACTCGCAAGACTGGACGTTGACTTTTTTGCATCACTTACAAAATTAGTCAGATGTGGCGCCATGCGAACTTCGAACAACTCGTCTAAGTTGGACGAGACAATGCACAAAAAACGCAAGCGCTCCAGCAGGGGCACGTCTGTACGCTGCACCCAATTGAACACCCGTTCATTAAAAGCGACCAAGCTGACATCACGGTCTAGCAGCGGCGCCATTTTAAGTAGGCTGTTTTTTTTAGCCGCCATATAGTCAGTTCAAAAAGTGTTTGCGGTAACGTGCAGGCATATCATCCAAAAACATAATCATGGGTAAGTCGGCGGCATTAAAGTCTGGATCCCAAGCAGGGGCACCCATAACTTTTGCACCCAACCGCAAATAGGCTTTCACAAGCGCGGGGGGCTCGACCTTGAGGCTGCCGTCCAACTGCTCGAATGGCAACGCCAAACGCGGTCGAACGTGGTACTGGATAGACGCCATGCATGAGGTGTGAAGCTGGCCCCAAATACTGGCAGCGCCGTGACCGCCATGCACCACGCTGTGTGGGCAGTGCATACGCATAGGCATGGTGACGCAGCCGATCATGATATCAAGCTGGTTGCGCTGCATGAATCCGGTCAAAGCTCGCCACAGTGCCATGATGACTGGGCCTTGACGGTATTGCGGGTGAACACAACTGCGCCCAAACTCAACCATACGCCCACGGATATCACGCAGACGGGTTAGGTCAAACTCTGTGTCCGTGTACGTGCTACCCACACGTTTGGCTTGCGCAGGCGTTAAAACCCGGTAGGTACCCACCACTTCGCTTGTGCGTGAATCGCGAACCAGCAAGTGTTCACAAAAGTCATCAAATAAATCCATGTCGTGGCCAGGCAATGAACCCGATAAGGCTGCACCCATTTCAGTTGCAAAAACGGTATAACGCAGACGCTGAGCAGCCCGCATATCGTCTTGCGTGCTAGCCCAGTGAACTGACAACCTGGTTGACAACACACCAGTTGAGGATCTGACTAAATCAACACCAGATGTTGGCCGCACAAGGGGTTGCCAACGCTCGACCCCAGCCTGTAGGTGACCCATCAAACAAACTCCAATTGCGCCAAACTCAAAATTGCTCGGCTATTGGTGAATAGTTTGCTGTAACCACATGACAGAAATGTGTCACTTTTATGCCTGTTTTATGACAGGTGGGGCATGCTTACATTGAAACAGCAGATTAAGGTATTGATTTAGTTGGCACATACCTGCGTACGCCAAACCACACCAGCACAATGGCTAGCGAGACGTACAACGCAACCCAGTAAAACTGGCTTTCAAGTCCAACACCCACGTCAATCAGTAATCCGGTAACGCCTGGACCCAAGGCCGAGCCTAGAACCATCACTGCGGCTGCAAGTGCCCTGATTGAACCAATATGTTTTGTACCGTAAACCTCTGCTAAAAAAGCGCTAGGTAGGGTCGCGTTAGCCCCAGCTGTCACACCCAACATGACGAAACCCAGTGACATCATCACGCTCGTTTGAGCGAACCCAAAAACAATGAATGCAACAACCATAGGTATCTGAAAAAATGGCATCAACCTTGGCGTTCCCCATTTATCCAGACCCCAACCTGACAACAGCATCGCTGCAACCGATACGGCCGTGTACAGCGGGAATTGAGCCACAAGCGCAACATGGGTCAGGTCTTTTAATTCTGAAAAATGAACCTGATGAAAAAAAAACGCAGTGTTAAAAGCTGATGGACCAAGAATTGATGGCACCAAGCACCAAAACAAAGGATGTCGGACCACATCAGACCGTGTCCAATACATAAAAGCCATGCCAAGTGATGGGTTAACACTGGTCATTGACTGAGGTGTTCTCTCGTGTCGCAGTAAACGAATGAGCACAGGAACGCCAGCAAGAATCACTACAGCGGCAATCTAAAAAGCCTAGCAACACCACAAATACAATGGGGAGCACGGCTTCACCTACTGAAAAACCCAGCGCTGCGATTGATAAAGCGCGACCGCGCTCTGCATCAAACCACCGGGCCATTGCAACCACTGCTATGTGAGAAGTCATGCCTTGGCCACACAAACGAAGGGCAAAAATCACGACAGGCAACAACCATACAAAGGGATTGAAAGCCATCAACAAGCAAGACATGGCCAGCATCAACAAAACCACTGGCCCTAGAGCTCTAACACGGAACTTGTCCGTCAGACCACCAGCCCAAACCATCACAACAGCGGATGTTGTGGTTCCCAGCGCATAGATACCTCCCCATGCGCCATGGCTTAGAGAAAATTCGGCTTGAATGTCCGCCGCAAATACCGAGATGACAATGGTTTGCCCGAACGAGGACAACAGTGTGAGCAGTGCCCCAGAAGCCAGCCAAGGGGCGTTACGAACCAACAATAAATCTCGCATAATTTAGCGACCGGGTTGAAGCTCCAGCGTTGCCCGTGTGCTGTGTATCAAACCGTACCGCTCATAGACATCAAGCTGCACGCATGCGTTGAATGGTTGCGAACCCAGAAAGGTTACAACATTAACTGCATAAATTGCGCTTGTCCCATGGAGCCGTTGAGCTCATAGCCAGCAAAGCCCAAGTCCTTGTAGGCCTTCATCGCTGACTGGTTGCCGGACAGCACTTCCAGTGTGAGTTTCACGGCACCTCGTTTGCGGGCTATGTCAGCTATGCGCGTGATCATTTTCTTGGCAATGCCTTGACCACGGTAAGAGGCCAAAACAGACACGTCGTGGACATTGACCAAGGGTTTGCAAGCAAATGTTGAGAAGCTCTCGATGGCGTTGACCAAACCCACAGGTTGGTCACCATCGTAGGCCAATACGCTAAACATACTGCTGCGTGACTTCATGGCCGAGATCAGGTTGGACTTGGCGTAATCGCTTAGCCCCTGACCGCCTCCAGCAGGGTCTTTGGCGTAATCGTCAAGTAAATACAGAACCGCAGCGGCATGGGCATTTAGAGTCAAATCAGCGGAAATGACTTGTATAGGTTTTGCAGTCATTTATGTGGTACGTAACAATTAAATTTCAATCTCAATTTTTTTAAACAGCGTCATACCAAGTCGGCCAGACGCTGGGCAAGGGCTTGTGCCTGCTGAGCATCCGCAGCCTCCACCATGACCCGTAACAATGGCTCTGTCCCGCTTGCACGAATCACCACGCGCCCGGTATCGCCAAGCTCTAGCTCTACGGCAGCTACGCCTTCTTGCAAGGCAATGTTACTTTGCCAGCCTTGCTGACCAAGTTTAAGTTTCACATTGAGCAAGGTTTGGGGAAATAAATGCACGCCATCGAGCATGCCGGCCAATGTCTCTTTTGTACGCACGGCTGCTTGCAACACCTGCAGCGCGCTGATGATCCCGTCGCCAGTGG
The DNA here is from genome assembly GCA_937893415.1 of uncultured Comamonadaceae bacterium. Classification (GTDB taxonomy): domain Bacteria; phylum Pseudomonadota; class Gammaproteobacteria; order Burkholderiales; family Burkholderiaceae_C; genus RS62. The sequence goes on from CALBWZ010000416.1 coordinate 9,158, forward strand.
TATGAATATCCAAGGCCAATAAATGGCCTGAGCCCTCGCCACCCAGCAGCCAACCACGTTGCTCAAGCTGCTCCAATACGTAACGGTCGCCTATTTTAGCGCGCACCATCTCTACGCCGAGACGCCTAAATGCCAGTTCGACAGCCATGTTGGTCATAAGCGTGCCAACCACACCAGGTACGCGATAGCCCCGCTGCAAGCGGTCTTGTACCAACATGTACAGCAGTTCATCACCGTTAAACATACGCCCCGCCGCATCAACCACTTGCAACCTGTCGGCATCACCATCTAGGGCAATACCTACATCTGCCTGGTGGCTTAGAACCGCGTCAATTAAAGCCTGTGGGTGGGTGGCACCGACGTCTTTGTTGATGTTCAGACCATTGGGTGCGCACCCAATAGCAATGACATCGGCTCCCAACTCATGAAAGACCTTGGGGGCAATGTGGTAGGCAGCACCGTGCGCACCATCGACCACAATTTTTAAGCCCTTTAAGCTTAAGGACTTGTCAAAGGTGCTTTTACAAAATTCAATGTAACGACCGGGCGCATCGTCTAAGCGCTTGCTTTTGCCGAGGTAGGCGCTGCTGGCCCATTGGGGCGCCTCTTTCAAGGCGGCCTCAACGTCGATCTCCCACGAATCCGGCAGCTTGGCACCTAGCGCACTGAAAAACTTGATACCGTTGTCTTCAAAAGAATTGTGACTGGCGCTGATGACGACGCCCAAACTGGCACGCTGGGCGCGCGTCAGATAGGCCACCGCAGGCGTTGGTATGGGGCCAAGCAATACGACGTCTACGCCAGCTGAATTAAAGCCAGACTCCATAGCACTTTCTAACATATAGCCAGAAATACGCGTGTCTTTGCCTATCAGCACTTTGGGGTTTACATCGCTTGGTTCTTGCGCAGACTTTAGCACTCGGCCCACTGCGTGAGCCAAGCGCATCACAAAGTCAGGTGTTATTGGCGACTGTCCGACACGGCCTCGTATGCCGTCTGTTCCGAAATATGTACGACTCATGAGGTGGGATGTATGGTGTAGACCACCCTGAACGGGCTGTCGGTTTGTAAGCAGTAATTATGAACCAAATATGAAGCATATTTGGGAGCCCATATGCAACCAAGCTAGTCGCCAATGACCAAGCCAACGCCAGCGATAACAGCTTGATAAACCGCAACTGCGTCCTTGGTAGCAGCCACATCGTGTACACGTAACACCTGAGCGCCATGCTGCATCGCTAAACAAGCAGCCGCAACACTGGCGTAGGTTCGGGCACCGACTTCCCGACCAGTAACAGCCCCTAAGGAGGACTTACGCGACCAGCCAGCCAACACAG